>JAFGKB010000026.1 GCA_016928755.1 Anaerolineae bacterium
CATTCACCGCACTAAACACCGGTAAAAAATCCTGTCAATCCTGTAAAAATCCGTCCCCTTCTGTTTAATCTGTGTAAATCTGTGTTCTAAAAAACAGTGGCAGGCGGACGCGGATGGGGTGTTTCTTAACACACGCAGGCCACTTGGAGCAATTTGGGGGAACAGGGAAACAAAAAAGCCATTGCTATATTAGCAATGGCTTTCTCTGATTACGTCTGATTACGTCAGCATTCTAAAGCTCTGGAACTGCCTTCTGCCAATCCAAATACTCCACAAGTTCCGCCTTCTGAGCGGTCACCCACTCGGTGTACTTCTCTTGCTGTGCTTGTGATAAGAAACTCTCGCTTAACTCACGTACCTCGTGACCTGAAACATAAATCACGTAATACTGTTGCATCTCCTCATCGGCAATCACATCCGACGCACCACCAACCGGTGTATCAAAAGCGGCGTTCTCGAACTCTTCCCCTAAATCAAGGGACAGATACCCTCTGGGGAGCCAGGGGAAACTTTGCCCTAGGGTCAGGTCGTCGTCATCATCCAACAACTCCGTTGTCAGGTCCGTGGCAGATTCGCCGTTCTCCAGACGTTCCTTGAGGGCCTGTGCCTCTGCCTCGGTCCCGGCAGCCAGGTAAACAATCTCTACCTGTTCGGCCTCTGTCTCGGCCTCACTGCTGATGGCTTCTTGCACCTTGCTGTACAGCACATTGGTCTCTAACATCCGCCGGTACTGTTCTTCTGAGAAATTGTTTATCTGTAATACATTCTCTTTAAAGGCTGCGTAAGTTTCGTCGTATTCTGCCTTAGTCATCGGGGCCGCGGTCCCGGTTAAAGTCTCGGTATCGGTGATGACCGCCTCGCGGTCATAGCCCATCATGGTCTCGGCCCTGATATCAATCTCTTCTGTACTGGCAACCAGTCCTCGCTTCTGCGCTTCTTGGCGAATTAACTCTTCCTCAACCATTTGCTCCAGGATTTGTTCCGCGAAGCTTTCCGCATATTCGGCTGCAAGCTGTTGTTCCAGGCTGCTGGCCATATACTGTATCTGCTGGTAGAAGGAGTTTTCCCCGGTATTACCACTGGCTGCTAATTGGTCAAGCATAGTCTGGTACTGGACCAGTTGAACATTGGCCATACTACGTTCATAACGCACACGGGCTTGGAAGTCACGGGTTGCGATTTCCGCATCTCCTATTTTTACTATAGGAGCCTGGGCTTTGATAATGTATTCATTAACCAAGCCATAAGCAACAATCAATATAATGACACCAAGGACGGCGACACTGATTTGTATAAGGGTGCGTCGCAGTTCGGCATCCTTTTTCTTGTGTGCAACTTCCCGGCGGGTCACAACTTTCTTTGTACTCTCTTTACTTTTTGCCATTCTATACTCCTAATATAAACAAAAGGCATAGGGATATAGAAAACCCCTATGCCTGGTGATTTACATCCTGGGTGTTATGCTTCGGACTCCGCGACAAAAGGCAGTAACGCCATATGCCGGGCACGCTTAATCGCTACTGCCATCCGACGTTGGCACTTAGCGCATAATCCGGTTTGACGCTGAGGACGAATCTTGCCCCGCTCGGTAACATAGCGGCGTAACATATCCGCGTCCTTGTAATCAATAAAATTAATCTTCTCGGCGCAGAAGTAACATGCCTTCACGCGCTTGGGCGTGAAACGACGACGACGTCGTCCGCCCCCGTCATTGCCACCTCTATTATTGTAAGCCATTTATACTATCTCTCCTTGAATTTAAAACGCAATGTTTTCTTCTGGGTAGTCATCGTCATATTGTTCTGCATGCTCACTATTGTGGTCATTCAGGAAAATCAACTCTTGCGCGACTAATTCAGTGCGATAATGCCGCTCTCCGTCGGAGTTTTCCCAAGAACGGGTTTGCAAACGTCCTTCGACATAGATCTGTGAGCCTTTATGTAAGCGTTTCTTGCATAGCTCCGCCAGTCCACCCCAGGCCACGACGTGAAACCATTCTGTTTCTTCTTGACGTTCCCCGTCGTTATTTGTCCAACCTCGGGTTGCTGCCACACTGAACGATGCAACTGGCCGCCCGGTAGCCGTGAACCGCATTTCCGGTTCTCGACCTAGACAACCAATAACCATAACTTTGTTTAGCCCACGCGCCATTATAAGATTTCCTCTAACGATGATTTACACTCAGATTAGTTTTCCGCTTCTTCTCCACCCTCATCTGGGGGGGCTTCAGTAGAAGCTGGTTCTTCTTGTTTGTCCTCTACTACAACCTCAGCTTCCTTGGGTTCGGCTTTAGCTTCTGGTTGGGCTTGGGCCGGACGAGACCTGCTTTGGAGTAGGGGCATCTTGTTATCCATACGGATGATTTGCTCGCGGACTATATCCTCAAGCAACAACAGATTGCGCTCAAATTCCTTGACCTTCAAGGTTTCCATTGTGAACTGCATTAAGTAATAGCGTCCCTCGCGGTGATTTTTGATAGTATACGCCATCTTGCGCAGTCCCCAGCTCTCAAAATAGAGAACTTCACCATTACCTTCGTCAAGGTATCCCCGGATTTTCTGCAGAACTACTTCTGTTTCCTCTTCATTGAGGCCCGGGTTCAAAATAAACATTAACTCATAATTACGGGCTGTCAAAACTAATTACCTCCTCCCTTGGGATTGCTCTTCTTGTTTGCCCAACAACAAGAGCGGAAAGTTTTTGCCTCTAGGGCCGGTTCATCTTACCATAGAATGTAGGTTTGGCAAATCAAATACATTTACGAAGTCTTCCTCTCCTACTTCCCTCCACTGACAGAGAGTGCATGTAGGTGCAAAGTACGTCATTTTATAGCGTACAGGCGTCGTCTTACAGCGTCGTCTTACAGCGTCGTAAACCGGTATCCCACACCTGGCTCGGTGAGGATAAAAGCGGGGTTGCTGGCATCTGCCTCGACTTTTTGACGTAAACGCCAGATATACCAGCGCACTGTTTTGGGGTCGGCCTCACTATCATAGGACCAAACGGCGTTATAGATAGCTTTCACAGAGTAGACCCGTCCTGCACGTTCGGCCAGGTAGAGGAGTAATTGATATTCGGTAGGCGTTAGGTGCACTTCTTCACCATTAGCGAAGACTTGAAAAGTTTCCCGGTTAATGACCAACTTGCCCCCGCCAAAACGTAGGACTTTAGGGGGTTCTTTGGTAATCATCCGGGTGCGGCGTAGCAGGGATTCGATGCGGGCCATAAGCTCTTGAATGTTAAACGGCTTAACCACATAATCATCGGCACCCATCATCAGCCCTTCCACACGATCTTGAACCTGTCCGCGTGCGGTTAAGAAAAGTATGGGAATTGTAGACCGCTCGCGAATTCGCTGGCAGACAGTGCGCCCATCCAGTCCCGGCATCATTACATCTAGGATAACCAAATCTACCGGCTCCTGCTGGAAAAGTTCCAGTCCCTTTTGACCGCTGTCCGCAGTTTGCACCTGGAATCCGTGGGCTTTCAATGTCATTCCTACCAGGCGTAGTAGCCCCTTATCGTCGTCTATGACCAGAATTTTCCCTTTATTTTCTTCGCTCACATTGCCTCTCCAGCTTGGTCAGTGCAGCATTTTTTCCATCCAATATTCAAATTGGAGCCAGCCTATAAGCCGGATTCTGTCCTTTATATAAAGGTGGTGATCATCTATCTTGGGGATTGGTTACCCAATCCCTCTAGCAGCCTACCCGGAAGTTATGGATACGGGCCGCATCCTGGCTTTGCCTGCCTTCCTGCTTGGCTTTGCTCCCGATGGGGGTTACCTGGCCACACCGGTTACCCAATGTGCCGGTGGTCTCTTACACCACCTTTTCACCCTTACCAGCAATGCTGGCGGTCTGTTTCTGTGGCCCTTTCCGCGAGTTACCCCGCCCGGGTGTTACCCGGCATCGTGCCCTGTGGAGTCCGGACTTTCCTCGGACCGTTATACCGGCCCGTGACCACCTGGCTAGCTCCAACTATCTATGTGTATACTACATAATTGCAGTTTCGTCAACTTGATTTTAGATTATCGAAAGTATAAATTTAGTTGCTTTGTAAACACTAGACTACAAAAGTCTTAACAACCCTCTCGTAAAGCAAACTTCCGCATATTAAGATGTGCTCAGGCCAAGGCAATAACCCGCTAAGACTTTTGTAGTCTTGGTATCACTCTTTCCCGATCTTCCACAGGATAATCTCCGGCGGTGCCAGGAACCGTGCCCTGGGCGCGCCTAACCCCTCAACACCTATCCCCCGGCTTACATATAGAGTGGTCCCTTGCTCGGTATAACGTCCCATCTCATAGCGTTTTCCCCAACGTGAGCTGGTTGCTAGGGCACCATAGAGAGGTAACCGGAGTTGTCCCCCGTGAGTGTGTCCGGCAAGATAGAGTGTCACTCCCATCTTTGCCACTTCTGGCATAAGATCAGGGGTGTGGTAGAGTAGCATACTATCGGCGTCCGGAGGGACTTCTGTTTGGAGCAGGTTTCTCAGCCGGTCAATGTCCTGGCCCTCGTCATATGTATTTTTTATCCCTATCAGCCAGATTTCCTGGTTCTCATATTCAATCTTCACCGCTTCGTTATTGAGCCAGTGAATGGGCAACCCCTCAAATATGCGGGGGACGATTTCAGGATGGTCAACTACCGGACTGCCTGTGATCGCATACACCCCTAACGGGGCATGCAATGTGGATAAGATATCCCTAATTCCGGCTTGTGACCGGTCATCATAGACCGAAGAGAGATTCATATAGTCCCCGGTGAGCAAGATTAAGTCCGGTGCCAGTTGTTCTAACGTGGCTAATAGCTTATCTTCTCTGGGAGAAGGGTGTTCAAAGTGGATATCGGAAATATGTAATACCCGCAGCGGGTGGGGGGCCTGCCAATGGGGGAGATTCAGCTCTTGGTAAGTTACCCCTAACTTGAAGGGTTCAATCCACGTGGCGTAGATAGCCGTAATACTTAAGCCGGTATAGAGTAGGGTCAGCACTATTAAACCACTGTTTCCAGGGATGAGCCAATGCACAAGCCATGAGAGTAGTACCCGCACAATGACCAGCCCCAAGAGTGAGGGGGTCACCGGTCCCCAGGAACGTTGCTTGATGGGTAAGAGTGCCAACATAACCCAGTCGAGGATAAGGAACAGGCTCCCCAAGATCGCTGCGCTTAGTTGTTGGCCGGACCAGGGCCAGCATGTGACCGCGATAAGACTGGCCCAGGCCGGTAATAATAACGCCGGAGGTATCTGCCCTAAATGTGCTGTGAAAATAAAAGCCTGATGCACCCATGAACTGCTGCCGTCGGCGCGGTCCGGGGGAATTTCTGGAAGTCCGGGTATGCTATGGTTCATGATTCAAAAATGCGTGTTATCTCATCTCGCGCGAAGACAGGAAGTGGCCGGTTACCGGCTTGGCCCTGGAGTAAAATTCCCGGTTCCTCCCGGACAACCCCGATAATGCTCACCGCAATACCATGACGCTCTAAGTAGTGGGTGATAGTCTCTGCGTCATTGGGATTGACGGCTGCCAATAGTGACCCTGATGCGATCAAGCCTAGTGGGTCTAAGCCTAGCGTGTCACAGAAATCCAGGGTCTCTTGATAAAAGGGCAGTGCTGCTTCCTCGATTACCGCTCCTAAACCCGCGGCCTGCATCATCTCCTGTAGCCCGGTTGCTACTCCACCTTCGGTTGGATCGTGCATAGCGTGGACTTCGCCCGCAGTGGTCATTAACAGTGCATCCTTTACCACACTGATACCGGGATTATGTAGCATATTGGCGGCTTTATCCAATTTCTCATTAGAGATTGTTCTCGAAAGCTTGTCTCGCATCTCACGGGCCAGGAGCGCGGTTCCCTCAACAGCAATTCCTTTGGTGAGGATTAATTTATCGCCGGGTTGTGCGCCATTTGAGCGTATCAAATCTCCTGGCGCTATCTCGCCAAACATATTTCCCACCACAATGGGACGATTGAGTTTATGGGTGATTTCAGTGTGTCCGCCAATAAGCCGGGCACCTAATTGCGCACAGGCCGCGTGAATCTGGTGAAATATCTGTTTAACCAACGTCTGGTCGGTCTGCCCTTCCGGTAGCAATAGTGTAGCAATAAACCACTCTGGTTTGGCTCCCAGGCAAGCGATATCATTAGCATTCACATTGACCGCATACCAGCCAATCTCATCGGTGGCAAAAGTGATGGGGTCACTTTTGGTGACCAAATACCGGTTCCCAAAAGCCACCACCGCCGCATCACAACTTAAGCCTGGCCCCTGAATGAGGCGGGGATCTGGAGGTGTTTGCAATTCACCTAATAGCTTGAGTAAATCATCTTGGGGGAGTTTCCCTATCGGGTAGAGCGTGTTAGTCGCATCGTGGTCAGTAGACATCTTTAAATCATCTCCATTTGTTAGTCTTTGGGACTTTTTGTGTTAAAGGTGTGCTTGTAGCTTATTCTCCGATAAGCACTGCGATCTCATCTATCGCCGCTACATAAGTATGCCCTGATGCATACACCGCGATGGATTGGATGGTAGCCGGTCGTATACCCTCCGCCTGTAACAGAGGTAACAGGTCCGGTGATTCGTAATCATACCATATTCCCTTGGGTATTTGGATATGTTCGGCCTTCCATTCGCAGATTGCGCAATAGGCGGGGTCGCTGCTACTAGAGTCGCCGGTATAAAAACCTTGCAGCCATTCATGGGTATCACCGCTTTGGTCGTCGGTATACTTAATGCGCAACATCAACGGGCATTCCGTGCCCAAGCTCCCACAGACCGGGAGCAGTTGTAAATCAACCTTCAGTCGTGCTCTTACGCTCAGGGATTCCGCGCCCCGTACATCTTGGTTAATCTCCTGCTCGATCCCGGTTTCGGCATGGCCTTGCCCGACTCGCTCGAACAAAACGCTCGTCGTCTGTTTATTGCCCGTCGTCGCCTGGCGTACTGTCCCACTGTCTTCGTCAGTTAAAGCCGCTAATGCGTAAGTCTTCCAGTTCCCATTTATCTGGGTGTCAAAGCTGCCGTTGCGATTACGGAGCACATCCCGCTCCCCGGTGGCAATTTCACCGACACCGGCGGCTGTAAGTTCCGTGCGTTGTAGTTCTGTCAGCACCAGTTTCTCGTTCTCTCCGCTTCCTTTATTAGGAATGCGAGCTTGGCCGGTACGCACCGTAATCTGCGTTTGGTCGGCGGTAACACTGAGCGCGTAAGTCCCTTCTTCCAATTCCAGATCACCTTGGGGTGTTTTCACGTTCAGATGCGCGCTCCGGTTTTCATCCCCCATCACCGCAAAGCGGATATTAGGGCCGCTCTGCAACTGTAATACGGCCTGGTGTGGCAGTTCACTGCTGGCAAAACGGGGGGTGCTTGTGGACTCGACGGCTATATGCGTCGCGCCATAGATCTGCACCGTCATAATCGGCACATCCGGGCTTTCTGGGGAGTAGAATTCTAGCCAGGCCTCTGCATCTGAGGTTGAACCGATAATATGGCTTTTGATTTTGACTTCCTGTTCCCCGGAAATGATAACGGGGGCACCACGTCCATTTTCCTGAACCCCTACCGTACCGGCCCGTTTTTCAACCCGCACATCTAAATCGCGGGTACTGTTGAGAATATACCAACGAATACTCAACGGTGTGCCGATAATAATGATAAGAAAGGTCATAAATGCTAACAGCAAGACCATCCAGGCGAGATTTTCAATTTTTTTAAACATATAGTCTGAATTCTTCTTGGCTCCAGACCCCGTCTCCGGGGACATATTAGTAATGAATGCCAAAAGTTCCAAACTGTTCTTTTGGCGTATACCACTCCTCATCAACCGATTCTACAATGCTTGAGATTGGGCCTTTGTATACTTCTTGAATGAGCACTTGTAATGTCTCTTTCGGTCCTTCTGCCCATATTTCCACATTGCCATTTCCTAGATTCTTCACCCACCCAACTAACCCTAGCCTTAAGGCCGTCTTCTGGGTAAAATACCGGAAGCCCACACCTTGCACCCTTCCGTGTACAATTAGATGAGCGGCTGTGTTTACGTTTTTATCAGACATAGTTTATATCTCCTGGTAAACTGGCTATCATCTTTAACATTGTAGCTTAGCCCGACTTTCTGACAAGTCCAATACCTCGCGCTATTTTGTCATTCTCTCAAAGGGCATTATAATCAGGCGACTATGGAACAAACAAAAACAGGTGCCCCTCTGGTGGCATTTAATGCGCAGTTACTTGCGCGGGGTGCTTCCTATCGCAGTGCTGGCATTTCCACCTATATAGCTAATTTGCTCAAGCAGCTTGCTGGAGTTGATGCCCCACTACGTTATAAAGTTTTTCTTGGGGAAGGAGAATTGCCCGCCGGTGTGGATTTGCCGGTACAGCGATCCCGCTTCTCGACTGCGCGTCCCCAGTCTCGCATTCTGTGGGAACAACTGGTCTTACCCTGGCATCTAAAACGCCAGCATGTAGACCTGTTGCACGCGCCCGCCTTTGTCGGCCCGTTAGCGACACGTTGTCCCCAGATTATTACTGTCCATGATTTGAGTTTCTTGCGTTATCCACAGTTTTTCAAGCGTGGAAACCGTATTTATCTCAGCTTGATGACGGGTTTGGCTTGTCGCAAAGCGGCGGCGGTTATCGCCGTTTCACGTTTTACGGCTCAAGAGGTTACGGAATTGTTGGGCGTGCCGGCGGAACGAATCCACGTGATCTATCACGGCGTCTCACCCCGCTTTAAGCCACTGCCCCCAGAAGATGTCGCGCGCTTCCGTGTTCAAAAAGGACTTCCTGAGCGTTTCATCTTGCATCTGGGGACGTTAGAACCGCGCAAGAACATCCTGACCCTGGTTCGCGCTTTTGCTCAACTTAAAGAGCCGGATGTACATCTAGTACTGGCCGGGGGAAAAGGGTGGCTTTACGAACAGATCTTTGCCGAGGTTCAGCAACTGGGATTAGTGGGCCGAGTACATTTCCCCGGCTATGTCCCGGCTTCTGAGCAAACTCTTTGGTATAATGCAGCTATAATGTTTGTCTACATCTCACACTATGAAGGATTTGGCTTGCCGGTTCTGGAATCACTGGCATGTGGTACTCCAACATTGACCTCAGCTCGTACTTCTTTGCCCGAAGCTGCCGGTGAGGGTGCTTATATCATTCCCGCTGATAATGAACTTATGGCGGTTGTGGAGGGTATACAACGACTCCTCCATGATGCTTCACTACGTGCTAGTTTGCGACAGCGTGGTATTGACCATGCGGCGCACTTCACCTGGGAGAAAACGGCCCAGGAAACAGCCGCATTATACCGGCATGTGCTGAGTTTGTGAAAGGGGGAGTTTGTGAATCGTGACTATAAAATAAGTATACCCTCTTTTGTCGTCTTAACGGATGTCTTGATGATCAATCTGGCCGTGGCGTTGGCTTATCTTCTGCGCTATCGTCTCCAGTGGATTCTTGAGGTTGCATTTGACGCCCCTTATCGGGCCTATTTGCCTTTCCAGGTCCTCTTCTCCATTATCATCCCCATTTTGTTGTGGTTTGATGGTGCTTATGCTGACTGGCGTGGTCGTTCCTGGCTAGATCATATTTACCGGATTGTTAATGCTGTCACAAATGCTATCGTCATTGTTTTGGCCATAGCGTTTGTGGCCCAGCCCGTGGTCTACTCCCGGCTTTTGTTGTTAGAGGCCGGATTGATTATGGTTATATTTATGTCCCTGGGACGCGCCAGCGCGATTTTGGTATTGCGCAGATTGCGTAGCCAGGGTATTGGTCTGCAGCGTGTGATCATTGTTGGGGCGGGAGAAGTGGGCCGCCGTGTCATTCGTACCATAGTCGCCCGTGCCGATCTGGGTTATGAAATTGTGGGCTATGTTGATGATAATCCCGATAAAGGCGGTGGTTCTATTGGCCGTATCCAGGGATTAGGCTCGATTGATAATCTCTCGCAAATCATTGATGCCGAAGATGTTGATGAGGTGATTGTCACCCTACCTTGGAATGTCCACCGCCGTATATTGGAGATTCTGCGGGAGTGTGCCCGGCGTCAAGTGGTGGCCCGCATAGTGCCTGATCTGTTCCAGATGAGCTTAAGCCAGGTAGTAGTCAGCGACTTGGGCGGGGTTCCAATGATTGGTGTCCGAGAGGTCGCCTTCAGCCGTTCCGCCCTGTTCCTTAAACGTGTAATGGACCTGATCGGTTCGATAATCTTTCTCCTTCTAGGTTCGCCCCTTCTGATATTAATTGCTATCGCTATCAAGTTAGATTCTCAAGGCCCGGTATTCTTCCGGCAAGAGCGGGTAGGGAAAGATGGCGCATACTTTACGATTTACAAGTTCCGGTCGATGCGGGTGGGGGCAGAAAAAGAACAAGAGCAGTTACAGATGCTCAATGAAGCAGATGGGCCGTTGTTTAAAATTCGTGATGACCCGCGTTTAACCCGTATGGGACGGTTCTTGCGACATACTAGCCTGGATGAGTTACCGCAGTTATTTAATGTTTTAAAAGGGGATATGAGTATAGTCGGGCCACGACCTCCTATTCCCTCCGAGGTAGAACAGTACCAACCCTGGCATAAGAAACGTTTAAATGTTTCTCCTGGGATGACCGGGTTGTGGCAGGTGAGTGGCCGCAGTGAGCTAACGTTCGACGAGATGGTGTTGTTGGACTTGTATTATATTGAGCATTGGTCCCCCTGGGCAGATATAGCGATTCTTTTGCGCACGATACCTAAGGTCTTGCTGGGGGACGGAGCTTATTAAGTCTAAATATCTATAAATATGAGTGAGTAATCAGAGGTGAGTATGGCGAAGGAATGGCTATTAGAATCTTCGGAACAGGAGTCGCTACTGGACTTTTTACGTCGCCTGGTAATGACGCCTAGCTTATCGGGAGATGAAGGCCGGGTGGCTGAATTAGTAATGGGTGAAATGCGCCAACTGGGGTTTGATGATGTTTGGATGGATGCTGCCGGCAATGTGCTCGGTCGTATCGGGGACCCAACCGGTCCCATGTTGATGCTTAATAGCCATATGGACGTGGTGAAAATCTCTACGCCGGAGTCCTGGCGTTTTGATCCCTGGGGTGCTGAAATTCATGATGGGCGTCTCTATGGGCGCGGTACGTGTGATATGAAAGCCGGACTGGCGGCGACAGTATATGGGGCGGCAAAATTGGCCCGGCAGAAATCTGCCCTTAAAGGACAAGTTCTGGTTGCTTGTGTGGGTTTGGAAGAGCCTTCTGAAGGTACTGGAACCCGTGTGCTGTTCGAGGAGGATGGTATCCGGCCTGCTTGGGTTGTGATCGCCGAACCCTCCAATTTGCAGATTGTACGGGCACAGCGGGGCCATATGGAGATGATTTTGACTGTGAGAGGCCGTTCGGCTCATTCCTCTGCTCCCCATTTAGGCGAAAATGCGATTTATGCGGCGGCCCGGCTTGTTTTCGGCCTGGAGTTACTGGCGGACCAATTGCCGGAAGACCCTTTCCTCGGGCCGGGGGTCCTGGCCGTCACTGAAATTCGCTCCCAGGCTGTAAGTCGTAATGCTATCCCTGATCTCTGCCAGCTTATACTGGATCGTCGTCTGACAGTTGGTGAGACTGAAGTCTTGTCTCTGAATGAGGTGCAACGTATTATTGCCCGTGAAGGAGTTGCTGCTGAGGTGCGGTTGATTGAGGAATCCGTACAGACACATACCGGTAAAGTTTATCATGTGCGCCGGGCCTCTCCACCCTGGGCCTTTGATGAGCGGCATCCCCTTATTCGCGCGATGGTTAAAGCTGCTCATGATGTAGGGCTGCGTCCCTCTTTGACCCGTTGGCACTTTGCCACAGAAGGTGCTTACTCTGCCGGCGTGGCCCAGGTTCCCACCGTGGGTTTTGGCCCAGGCGATCCGGCCTTGGCACATACTTGTGATGAGTATGTGGATATTGACCAAGTCTATGCTGCCGCTGCCGCCTACACGGCTTTAGGATGGCGATTATTGAATAAGTAGCCATTTCTTAAACTATAACTTATCTTTAACATATTGCTAACTCTCTATTAAAAGTTTTGAAAATCTCTGTTAATACTAGGGTGCTAGAATAGTTCTGTTAGATAAAGGTAAACGACTCCGCAAGCGTTCACCTTTGTCTTGCGAAAAAGAATATAAAGCTTTATTTAATTAGGGAGGAAGAAGAATGCGGAAGATGAAGTTCTGGATGGGCTTAATGGCTCTGGTTGTAGGCGTTATGATGTTTGGTGGCTGTGCTGCCCCGACCCCTGAGATTGTCGAGGTTGAGGTTACTAAGGAAGTTGTTGTTACGAAAGAAGTTGAGGTTATCAAGGAAATTATGATTACCCCAACTCCTATGCCTGAGAGACACGCTAAGTATGTCTTCTTATTCGTTGGTGATGGTATGGCCGTTGCACAGCGTAACGCAGCGGAGCTTTACTTGGGTGTTACTAAGGGCGCGGGCCGTCCCGAAGACACTACCTTGTTGATGAATACCTTCCCTGCGCAAGGTATGAATACCACTTACGATCTTAAGAGTGTTATCCCTGACTCTGCTTCTACTGGCACCGCTTTGGCCACCGGTTATAAGACTTGGTCCGGCGTAATCAGTATGGATGCTGAAGGCAAGTCTTCCTACGAGACCATCGCCGAGGTTGCCAAGGCGCATGGTTGGAAAGTTGGTGTTGTTAGCTCTGTCTCTATTGACCACGCTACTCCCGCGACTTTCTATGCCCACCAACCATATCGTGGTAACTACTATGAAATTGACCAAGCCCTTGTGGCTAGCGATTTTGATTACTTTGCTGGTGGTCCCCTGAAGCGTCCTACCGGTAATGATAAAGAAAATCCTGCTCCTGACCTTTACGCAGAAGCCGAAAAGAATGGTTTTACCGTTGCCCGTGGTCGTGAGGAGTTCAATGCTTTGCAGCCTGGTGCTGGTAAAGTCTTTGTTGTCCCTGACTATAAAATTGAAGGTAATGCTCTGTATTATACAATTGATGATGTCCCTGAGAACAATATCTCCATTGTTGATATGACTAGGAAGGGTATTGAACTGTTGGATAACCCTGATGGTTTCTTTATGATGGTTGAGGCGGGTAAGATTGACTGGGCTTGTCATGCTAACGATGCCGCTGCTGCTATTCACGATACTCTGGCTTTGGATGAGGCTATCGCTGTTGCTTACGAATTCTACGAAGCGCACCCAGATGAAACCTTGATTGTTGTAACTGGTGACCACGAGACCGGTGGTATGACTATCGGTTTTGCTGGTACTCAGTACTCTTCTTTTGTTGAGAAAATCCAGAATCAGAATATATCCCAGGAAGAATTCTCGGTTATGATTGCTGAGTGGCGTGAAGCTGGTAACGTAACTTTTGAAGATGCCTTGGCTGCCATAGCGAAGCACTTCGGCATGTACACAATACCTGCGGACGAGAAAGCCGCCTTGGAAGAATTGGTATTGGCTGGAGAAGCCGAAGATGCAACTGCGGAAGCTTTGAAAGCTGCTGCTGAAGCAGAGAAAGAATTATATCAAAGTATGGCATTGACTGATTTGGAAATCCAGATTTTGCGACAAGGTTTTGAGGACAGCATGCAGGGTTTAGAAGAGCGTGCTGATGACGAGTATACCTATCTGCTCTATGGTGGTTACGAACCTCTGGGTATGAAAGTCTCCACTATTCTGAACCAAAAAGCTGGTATCTCCTGGACTTCTTATTCCCACACCGGTATCCCTGTCCAGACTTCGGCTATTGGTGTCGGTTATGAAATGTTCAATGGTTACTATGACCAGACTGACATCAATGCTAAGATGCTGTACATTGCTGGTTTTAGCGATTCAATGGCTTCTGCCAAATAGTCTATAGGTTGTTAATTATTCTAAGGAGCAAGAAAAGTATATACGGCTCTTGCTCCTTAGATCCTAATAAAGGATGAGGAAATGAAGTTTTTATCTTCACTTAAGCCAAAAATCTACAATAAAGATACAGCTTTAGTCTTAGTTATTCTCTTACTTTCAGCGTTACTCGCTATTCTACCGAGCGGTTTTGAGACTCCGTTTGGTCGAAATACCGTCCGGGTTCGTGCTAAGATTTTGCAAGTTGATAATTCGGATATTCAGACCTTTGGTATTGTCTCTGCTGGTGAACAATGGTTATTGGTTGAGATTATGGATGGTGAGTATAGCGGTCAGCAGTTTGAGTCTACCAATTCACTGATTGGCAAAATGGAAACGGATAAGATGTTCCAGGTTGGAGATGTCGCCTTCGTTGTCTTGGATTTCATAGGGAATGAGGTTTTTAGTGTTACGGCTTATGACCATTATCGCCTGAACTTTGAGTTATTATTAGTGATTATTTTTGCTACATTATTAATTGGTTTTGCTGGTTGGTCAGGGGTCAAAGCTCTGCTTTCGTTTGTTTTTGCCTTGCTATTGATGTGGAAAATTCTGTTCCCCCGCATTCTGTTGGGCCAAGATCCTATTTTAGTTTCTTTAGTTGTAGTTACTGCACTCACCGCAGCTACACTCTACTTAGTTGCTGGTGTAAACAAAACTGCTTTTGTCGCTTTTATGGGTGCAATGCTTGGCGTTTTGCTGACTTGCGGCTTGGCGCTCCTCTTATTGCCGCCTTTCCGCCTTCATGGTGCCATCCAGCCTTTTTCAGAAACTTTGCTTTATTCTGGCTTTGAGCACTTGAACCTGACCCGTATGTTCCTGGCTGCGATTTTCATAGGTGCTTCCGGAGCTGTGCTTGATGTGGCTATAGATGTTTCAACCTCTATGGGGGAGGTTGTAGAAAAACGACCTGATTTATCAACAGCGGAATTAATAAAATCTGGTTTTACGGTAGGTCGTAATATGACCAGTACAATGGTCACAACATTATTGATGGCCTATGCTTCCGGCTATATGGCCCTCTTGATGGTTTTTATGGCTCAGGGGATACCGCCCCTTAATCTACTAAATACTAACTATGTTGCTGCCGAAATCTTGAAGACAGTTGTTGGTAGTTTGGGCCTTGTTACTGTAGCTCCATTTACAGCCATTGTTGGCGGCTTTATTTATGTTCACAAGGAGCGTAGCTATGGCACCGAAAAATCCGGTGTTTTTTACGATTGATGCAAGCCGTTGTAATTTGCAAGTGGGTGACTATGTTAGCCCAGATACACTAAAAAATATAATCTCCTACTTATATTATTATTGACTCTGTTGGAAAAGTTGGCCTTTGTTACCTCAATTGCTTTACTTCCTTATGCTTATGCAAAAACCCCGGTTTTTAGTCGTTTTTGCAATAGTGTTATTGCTAAATCCTCGAAAATCGGGTATAGTGTTGGTATACATTTACTAGATGCGTATGTCTTTACCAATACCCTAGGGTAGGTAGTTCCAGGATGTAGCGGTTGTCAAACATAGAGTATTTTCTCACTCAGATACATCATTTTTAGGATAGTTGTTTCTTGGAACGCCTAATTAGGTACAAAATCACCACAGGAGGTTTTTTATGGCAGTCATTACTATTTCCCGGCAATATGGCAGCGGCGGTGATGAAATTGCGGCTCGTGTATGTGACATCTTAGGCTACAATTATTTTGATAAGACTATGATGGCTATGGTAGCCTCGGAGAGCGGGATATCTGATGAAGATTTCGTCGACTTTTCCGAGGATACTTATAAGATGCGGGGTTTCCTGGACCGGCTTTTGGGCCGTCGCGTCACGGCCAAGGTTGAAACGTGGCAACAGGATGAGGCTACGGGTAAGCGTACTTTGACCGTGCAAAAGTTGGACGAAGCTCAGGGAAGTGACCTGGTGCGTAGTACTATCTTGGCTGCTTATGAACGGGGCAATGTCCTTGTTTTGGGGCGTGGCGGGCAGGCCATCCTTAAGGAAGAGCCGAATGTGCTGCATATTCGCGTTGTGGCACCTATGGGCGCGCGGGTTCTCCGTATTCAGGATAAACAAGGACTTAGCCTGGACGAAGCCCACCAAATTGCTATCTTGCGTGATCAGACATCGGCAGAGTATTTGCAACACTTCTTTGATATCGAGCCGGATAATCCGGCACTTTACCATCTGATTGTGAATACCGGTAAGTGGGATATTGAGTCCGCGGCACAGATTATTGTGAATGCATTAAGCCACTTGCCTCGGCTCTCCGTAGGGTAAAATATAGCCGTTCGATTTTACGCTAACTTTTCAATTCGTTTTTTTGGGAACTATCTTTTGACGTGGTGTATCCTCGTGCTATAATTATTAGGGTACATTTCCACGTAGTATGCCGTTGAGCATATGACAATAGATGGCCCCATAATTGATTTTAAGTTACTTAGGATTTTAATTTAATGAGGAGGTTTTTTGTATGGCAGAACGTAAAATGGTCACGATAGACGGTAATACCGCTACTGCCTCTGTCGCGCATAAGATTAGTGAGGTTATCGCCATTTATCCTATTACCCCTTCCAGCCCGATGGGCGAGTTGGCTGACGCTTACTCGGCTGCTGGTCAGACCAACATCTGGGGCACTATCCCCTTGGTCGCCGAGATGCAGGCAGAGGGTGGTGCTGCGGGTGCTGTTCATGGGGCGCTTCAAACCGGCGCGCTCACGACAACCTTTACCGCATCTCAGGGCTTGTTGTTGATGATTCCCAATATGTATAAGATTGCCGGTGAGTTGACATCCACCGTCTTCCATGTGTCGGCCCGCAGCCTTGCTGCTCAGGCCCTCTCTATCTTCGGGGATCATAGTGATGTTACGGCTGCGCGGGCTACGGGTTTCGCTTTCCTGGCTAGTAACTCTATTCAAGAAGCTCATGATTTCCCCGCCATTGCTCAGCAGGCGACGCTTGAATCTCGCGTGCCCTTTGTACACTTCTTCGATGGTTTCCGTACCAGCCATGAAATCAACAAAATTGAAGAGGTTCCTGAAGAAGTCCTGGAGAAAATGATCGATTCCGATCTCGTCCGTGCTCATCGTGGGCGTGCTCTTAACCCCGACAAGCCGGTGCTCCGTGGTATTTCCCAGGGGCCGGATGTTTACTTCCAGGCTCGCGAATCTGTTAACCCTTACTACATCAAGACCCCGGCCATTGTTCAAAAGGCAATGGATAAGTTTGCTGAGTTGACCGGACGTGCCTACCATCTATTTGACTACGTGGGTGCTCCCGATGCCGAGTATGTTATTGTCTTGATGGGTTCTGGTGCCGAAGTTGCTCACGAGACTGTTGAGTACTTGGTTGCCCAAGGTGAGAAGGTCGGCATGATTAAAGTCCGCCTTTTCCGCCCCTTTAGCGTTGAGCATTTTGTCGCCGCTGTGCCAAAAACAGTTAAGATCCTGGCTGCGTTGGATCGCACCAAGGAACCCGGCAGTGCGGGTGAGCCACTCTACCAGGATTGTATCACCGCTTTTGCCGAAGCCGGCCGTCAGGTGCAGGTGGTCGGTGGTCGTTATGGTCTCTCCTCCAAAGAATTCACCCCGGCTATGGTTAAGGGTATCTTTGATGAATTGGCGAAGGATGAGCCACGCCGTCACTTCACGGTGGGTATTGAGGATGATGTGACGAATCTGAGCATTGACTACAATCCCGCCTTCAATATTGAGCCGGATGATGTTGTCCGCGCGCTCTTCTACGGTTTGGGATCTGATGGTACGGTTGGTGCTAATAAGAACAGCATTAAGATTATCGGTGGTGGAACCGACCTCTATGCCCAGGGTTACTTCCAGTACGACGCTAAGAAGTCCGGTGGTATTACGGTCTCCCACCTGCGTTTTGGACCACGCCCCATCCGCCAGACTTGTTTGGTGACCTCCGCTAACTTCATTGGCTGTCACCAGTTTATCTTCCTTGAACAATTTGATGTCCTGCGCTCGGCTGCCCAGGGGGCAACCTTCTTGGTTAATAGTCCTTATCCTACTGCTGAAACTTGGGATAAGATGCCCCGCAAGGTACAGCAGGAAATCATTGATAAAGGACTCAAGCTGTATGTGATTGATGCTTATGATGTTGCCAAGCAGGTTGGCCTCGGTGGCCGTATCAACACGATTATGCAGACCTGTTTCTTCGCTCTCTCTGGGGTTCTACCCAAGGATGAGGCTATTGGCAAGATTAAAGAGTACATCCAGAAGACCTATGGTAAGAAGGGTGAAAACATTGTTAAGATGAACTTTGCCGCTGTAGACCATGCCCTTGAGAATCTGCACGAGATTGAAGTTCCTGCTGCACCTACCAGCACCATTGAGATGCCGCCTATTGTGCCGGCCGAGGCTCCTGAGTTCGTCAAAGAAGTTACGGCTATGATGATTGCTCAGAAGGGCGATGATCTCCCTGTCTCCAAATTGCCGTCTGATGGTTCATATCCTACCGGCACTACCCAATGGGAGAAGCGCAACGTCGCGTTGGAAATCCCGGTTTGGGAACCCGACCTCTGTATTCAGTGTGGTAAGTGTGCGATGGCATGCCCCCACGCTGTAATCCGCCTCAAGGTTTACGATCCGGAAGTCCTTGATGCTGCTCCCGATGGCTTCCGTTCTGATGATGCCAAGGGTAAGGATTTTAAGGGTAAGAAATTCACCGTCCAGGTTGCTCCTGAAGATTGCACCGGCTGTGGTTTATGTGTTGAGACCTGCCCCGTTACGGATAAGGCAGATGCTTCCCGCAAGGCCATTAATATGACCCCGCAGCCCCCGATCCGCGACCGTGAACGTGGCTTCTGGAACTTCTTCCTTAACGAAATTCCTGATTACAACCGCACCGAATTGAACCTGAAGCGCGTTAAGGACTCACAACTTCTGCGCCCGCTCTTTGAGTTCTCCGGTGCCTGCGCCGGCTGTGGTGAGACACCCTATGTCCGCCTGCTGAGCCAACTCTTTGGTGACCGCGCTGTTATCGCCAATGCCACCGGTTGTTCCTCTATCTATGGTGGCTATATGCCCACCACACCTTATACTGTTGACGACAAGGGCCGTGGCCCCGCCTGGAACAATAGTCTCTTTGAGGATAACGCCGAATTTGGTTTTGGCTTCCGCCTGACTTTAGATAAGCAACAGCAATATGCTTGTGAATTGGTGGAGCGGTTCCGTGATAAGTTGGGGGACGAGTTGGCCGATGGTCTACTCTCGGCTGACCAGATTAGCGAGGCTGATTACGCCGCACAACGCCAACGTGTTGCTCAACTGCGCATTCGTATGGCCGAGGATGACAGCCCCGCGGCCAAGGACCTTTTGAGTTTGGCCGATGTTTTGGTTCGCCGCTCCGTCTGGATTTTGGGTGGTGATGGTTGGGCTTATGATATTGGTTATGGTGGTTTGGACCACGTCCTGGCCCAGGGTCGCAACGTTAACGTCCTCGTTCTTGATACCCAGGTTTACTCCAACACCGGTGGTCAGATGTCCAAGGCTACCCCCCGTGGTGCCGTAGCCAAGTTTGCGGCTGCCGGTCGCCCGCTGCCCAAGAAAGACTTGGGTATGATTGCGATGACTTACGGCAATATCTACGTTGCCCAGGTTGCTATGGGTGCTAACGATGCCCAGACGCTCAAGGCCTTCAATGAAGCTGAATCCTATGATGGCCCGAGCCTGATCATTGCTTACAGCCATTGTATCGCTCACGGTATTTCTGATATGAAGTTTGGATTCAATCAGCAGAAATTAGCTGTGGATTCCGGTGCTTGGGTACTCTACCGTTATGACCCCCGTCTCTTGGAGGAAGGCAAGAACCCGTTGCAGTTGGATTCCAAAGAGCCTAAGGCTGACATTAAGGATTATATGTACAATGAGGTCCGTTTCCGTACCTTGGTACAGTCCCAGCCCGAACGTGCTGAGGAACTCCTGAAACTGGCTCGCGCCGATGCCAAGGCCCGTTGGCATCAATATCACCAGATGGCCGCGATGGACTACAGTTACATTACTGAGTAATCCCCCTATCGTTGTTTCTTATGCCCGCAGGCCAAACCTGCGGGCATTTTTTATTATTCACGCCAAAACTGAGTATAATACATAATACACCTCGAGTTAGCCTTTACTCTAAAGGAGGGTTTTTATATGTCTAAGTGTGTATTAGTCCCCATTTCTGATGGTACTGAGGAAATAGAGGCTGTTTGTATTATTGATACATTGCGTCGTGCTGGCGCCATAGTCACCGTAGCCGCGGTCCCACCGTCCGGTGCGGATAATTTTGATGCTGAGCGTGTGCCTCTTCTGGTTACCGCTTCACGGGGTACGAAGTTGATTGCCGATAAGACCATTGCTGAATGCCAAGATGAGGTCTATGACCTGATAGCTCTCCCCGGCGGTATGCCTGGTGCAGAACATCTGCGGGACTCTAAAGCCTTGGAAGTTTTACTAAAAAAACAGCAACAGGCCGGGCGTCCTTATGCCGCTATCTGTGCCGCACCTGTGGTAGTGCTCCAATACCATAATCTGCTTCAAGGGCTTACCGCCACATGCCATCCATCTCTTGCGCCACAGCTTGATAATGCCGTCGCTGTGAATTCACGTGTCGTTGTAGCTGGCCCGTGTATAACCAGCCGTGGCCCCGGTACGGCTATCGAATTTGCTTTGACCCTGGTAGCAGAGTTGTACGGGATGGAAAAAGCGATGCAAATCGGTGACGCTATGTTGGCAGTTTGGCCGGCGGGAGATGAGGCCTAATCTTATGGAATCCAATATATTGCTCTTGCCGCAGCCGCGTTCTATGGTGCGCACTGTAGGATTCTTTGAACTATGCAAGCCGCGTTTTATCCAATGCACTTCCCCGGAATTGCGCTTCTCAGCTTTACGTTTCCAGTCTGTACTCCAAGAGATCACGGGCATCCATTGGCCCTTGACGGCTAGTCAATCTGAAAATACCGGCCTATCGTTGCAGGTACTGCCCGCTGCTATCCCACAGCCCCAAGGGTATCATCTACGGATTACGCCTGCCGGAATCCAGGTTCAGGCTTATGATGCAGCCGGTATCTTTTATGCTGTCTGCACATTAGTCCAGCTTTTACGCCGGTCCCAGAGCACGGAGGGTCGATCCGTGCTTCCCTGTCTGGAAATTCACGACTGGCCTGACTTCCCTGTGCGCGGTGTGATGCTCGATATTAGCCGGGATAAAGTTCCCACGCTGGATACGCTGTATGCTCTGGTGGACCGGCTTGCCGGTTGGAAGATTAACCAACTCCAGTTGTATACAGAACACACTTTCGCCTATCATAACCATCGCCAGGTTTGGCAGGATGCTTCGCCTATGACTGGTGAGGAAATTCTGGCGTTGGATGCCTACTGCCGCGAGCGTTATATCGAACTAGTGCCTAATCAAAACTCCTTCGGCCATATGCAGCGTTGGCTTGAACATGATGCTTATGCACATCTGGCGGAAGTCCACGGGGAAATCCAGACGCCCTGGAATACGACAATGCAGGGTCCCTTCAGCCTTGCTCCGGAACATCCGGGCAGTATCGCGCTTTTGCGTGAGCTATATGATGACCTCTTGCCACATTTTACCAGTACGATGTTTAATGTTGGGTGTGATGAAACCTTCGATTTGGGTATGGGGCAGAGCCGGGAATCCTGTGAGTCCCGTGGTGTGTGTCGCGTCTACTTGGATTTCTTGCTTAAGATTTACCGTGAGGTGCGCGCACGTGGCCTGACGATGCAGTTCTGGGGCGACATTATCCTTCAACACCCGGAGCTTGTCCCTGAATTACCGCAAGATGTCATCGCCCTGGCCTGGGGCTATGAGGCTGACCATCCCTTTGACGAACAAGGGGCGCAATTTGCCGCCGCCGGAGTTCCCTTCTATGTTTGTCCGGGTACATCCTCTTGGTGTAGCATCGCCGGCCGCACAGATAACGCATTGGGTAACCTGCGTAATGCCGCCGAGAATGGCCTTAAACATGGTGCTGTCGGCTATCTGAATACCGATTGGGGCGATCTGGGCCACTGGCAAGTCTTACCAGTGAGTTATCTGGGCTTAAGTATGGGGGCCGCCTATTCCTGGTGTTTCGATACGAACTCCCAGTCCGATGTCGCCAAAGTGGTTAGCGCATTTGCCTTTGATGACCTTTCTGGCATTCTAGGTCAAGTTGTTTATGACTTGGGCAAAGTTCACCAGGTGTTAGGTGTGGTGCTTCCCAACTCAACACCACTTTTTTGGGCCTTACAGCGTCCTGTACCTGGACTCCAGGAGGAACCGCACTTTCATATTACTCCAGAGCTTTTGATGCAAGTTTTGGCCGCGATTGATGCCGCCATTGCCCCACTAGACCAGTTAGATGGGAGTAGTGTTATCCATCCGGATATGGCTTTGGGCGTTCGTGAACTGCGTAACACAGCCCATTTGCTCCAACACGCGGTACGGCGTTGTCTACTCGCTGCCGGGCAGGCCCCTGGGATCGATATGGTGACCGATTTACGCTTGCTCCTGGATGAGTATCGTAAATTGTGGTTGTTGCGTAACCGCCCCGGTGGTTTACGGGATAGCGTGGCCCGCCTGGAACGTTGTATGGAAGATTATTAAGAGTAGGGCATTCTGTCACTCCCCAAAGATGCCTGCGTTTCGTTGGAAACGTGGGCATTTTGCTTCCTCACTTTATTGGGCTAGATTTCGCTCCTCGTCAAATGTTTTGGGATAGAGCAAACCAACCACAATCCAGCCAAAGATAAAATTCTCTACGAATACTTCGGTGGTATGTGCTATCCGAATCCCGGCAGCTAATGGATTAGGGATTAAATTCGCCGGGGCCATTAATATTGCATAGAGTAGGGCGATAATCATGCCTACCTTTTGCTTCGGTGCTCTGAATCCACTGAGTAGGGGCAGGGTTACTAATGTCCAGATACTCCCACGCACCATCTGGAAGAGCAATATACTGCCGGGGTTTTCCGGCTGGAATTCCGCAAAGTAGAGCGGTGCAGCTATGGGTTCGAGTAATTTCGCTACAGGTTGGAATACCAGCAAACCACATAAGACAAATACAAACACATACGCAATGCCGGCCAATGGAATCTTCCATAACCAACTCCACTTGTGTATCTGTTCCTCTTGTGCATATTCTGCCCCACTGTCTTGTAGCTTTCCAAAGAATAGAACCGCGACATAAGAAAAAACAGCCGCTACAATCGCCCCATTGATAAGGATAGTGGCTACTAATTGTGGCGTTAATAAGTCGCTGAGGTAGTATGCCTCTACTCCTACCAGGAATGACTGTAGGGCATAAAAAACCAAGCAGACAGCTAACCCTAGTCTCCAACCTCGTTGCCGAGAGTTGTTAATCGCGAAACCGGTCACAAGGGAATTTAGCAGACACAGAACAACATAGATAAGGGGATTAGATAACACACTTTGGTTTAATCCGCCCCCGGCGAAATCTACGAGGTTTAGACAGAATAAAGTTATGGTCAAGACAACTATTCTTGCGGTTGTCATATATTAAGGGCCTCCTTCGCCCTTTAGAATCTTTTAAAAGAAATTCTCTTTGGCGACTTGTCCTAAATTCTCTATAACTTGGTTTACGCCCGTTAATCTTGTCAGGACTGTATGGGTATCTTTTGGTCCTAGGGCGATAATATGTCCTATGCCTGCCGCGTAGGCGGCTTGGATTCCTGAGCGGGAGTCTTCTGTAACCACGCAGACTGCTGGGCTTAATCCTAGATTCTTTGCGGCGCGGAGATAGATATCCGGGGCCGGTTTGCCCTGGAATGTGCCATCATCATATACAACCTGTGTGATATCAAACCACCGGTTAAGATATAGGTGTTGGATGAAGAAGTCCACATTAGTCTTTTCCGAAGCTGTCGCGATGGTGTGGGGGATGTTATGGGTGACCAGGTAGTCTAATAACGCAATGGCTCCTGGTGATAACTTGAATCTCTCTGTATTAACCAAGCACAGTTGGCGATACAAGGACTCTTTCTGTTGGGTCAGGATGTGCAATTCTTCGCCTTCTACCGGGCGACCCAGGAGGTATTCCAATACCGCGCCATTATTGCGTCCGTGCATATGGATGGCTAACTCTTCACCGGTCATAGGATTACCCCGGATTTTTTCTGAGAAGTCTTTCCAGGATTGCTCTTGAAGTTCTTTGTCCCATAACAGGACACCGTTAAAATCAAAAATGAACCCTTTGAATTTGGATTGGTTTGGAGTATTCATTGTACTTTTATAAAGGGGATTATGGCTGCCAGCCAAGCTTCTGGGCATTCTTCCTGGGGGACGTGCCCGCAGTTAGGTATAACCA
>JAFGKB010000181.1 GCA_016928755.1 Anaerolineae bacterium
CACCACGATAGCCACTGCCATCTTGTGGAGATGTTCCGTCCAGTGAGTAACCATACCCGGCTCCTTGCGACACCCACGGAACACTAAGTTTAGCCAATAAGTCCTCAGACATTCGAGCCAACATTATATCAACCTGATCCTGGGTAAAGCGACCCGCTGCCACAGCTTGAGACAATGCTTCAGCACGTACTGCCAACATCACGTCTACAATAGCCTGCGGAGCAACCCCGGCAGACGCTGCTATATCGGCGTAGGCCTGGCCACTTTGCAAAGCTGCGATTACATCGGCAACCGGCATCCCTGTTACTTCGGCAGTAGCATCTACCATAGAGACTCCACCGGTTAGCCATCCGCCACGACTTGCACCACGATTACCCATTCCCACACTTGTGCTGTTTCCCATACTATTACGTAGAGCCGTGTCCGGCGGGCCACCCTGTGCAGCAACCATTAAGGGAAATGCTAAAACCAACGCACCGACCAACAGCAAAATTGATAAACCTTTCTTCAACATCTTCAACCTCCTACGGTATGATATTTTTAATTTATACTCTGAGTATAATTCCGGTATATGAAGATTTTATGAAGACACTATGAAGATTTGAAGAAATTTAGAAAAAGACCCGTTTGCTCCCTTTCCTAGCTATGCTATAATCGCCCCACGCTGTAAGCATAATTCATACGATAGGGGGAAGATCTCCCAATGGATACAAAAAAAAGTAAATGATTGCCTGGCCGTTCCTACCAAGGGAGCACCAGGCTATTTTTATCTCACAAACCGGGAGGGAAGAAGTTATGACGTTATCTGTTGTTATTCTGGCGGCCGGGTTAAGCACCCGCTTCAAGTCAAAGACGCCAAAAGTGTTGCATCGCCTTTTAGGAAAGCCGATGTTGGAATATACGCTGGATTTAGCCAACGCGCTCACCCCTAAACCACCGGTATTGGTGGTGGGGCCGGAGACCGAGGCCCAAATCCGCGCTTGGGCCGGTGAACAAGCACGTTATGCAGTACAAAGGGAACGACTGGGCACCGGGCACGCAGTAATGCAGACCCAATCTATGTTGGAAGGTGAGAGCGACCAACTTTTAGTACTCTATGGTGATATGCCCTTGCTGCAATTAGAGACCTTACAGAAGTTGGTGGAGCAACATACGACGAATAAAGCAGCGATTACGATGCTGACGGTAGAACGTGAGGACCCGCGTGGGTTCGGGCGCATTGTCCGGAACTCCCAGAGCGGGCATATCCAGGCCATCGTAGAAGACGTGGAAGCCACGCCGGAAATCGCTGCGATTACGGAACTGAACACCGGGCTGTATATCTTTGAAACGGCCTTTATGTGGGAGAACCTTTCAAAGCTTAAGCCTAGCAAACGCAAAGGCGAGTATTATCTGACCGATATGATCGGTCTGGCTGCCGGCGCGGGTAAGTTAGTTGATGGCATTGTGTTGGAAGACCCTAGCGAAGGATTAGGGATTAACACACGGGTAGACTTCGCCATTGCGGCTGCGGCACTCCAACAACGCACCAATGAAGCCTGGATGCTGCAAGGGGTAACCGTCATAGACCCGGCAACTACTTATATAGAGCCGGGGGTGACGATAGAACAAGATACGATTATCTATCCCAACACCCACCTGCGCGGCAAGACCGTTATTGGTGCAGATTGCGAGATCGGCCCTAACACGCTTATTGAGGATTGCGAAATCGGCAACCGCTGCCGGGTGACGTCTTCAATCCTGGAAAAGGCAATTATGGAAGACGATAGCGATATCGGGCCATTTGGACATCTGCGCAAAGGCGCGAAGTTGTGTACCGGCGCGCATATGGGCAACTTCGGAGAGATGAAAAACAGTACCCTGGGGCCAGGATCAAAGATGGGGCACTTCAGCTATTTAGGTGATGCCCAAATCGGTGAGAATGTGAATATTGGGGCCGGGACAATTACGTGCAATTACGATGGGAAACGCAAACACCCCACCGTTATCGAAGATGATGTCTTTATCGGTTCTGACAGTATGTTGGTTGCCCCATTACATATCGGCAAAGGAGCCATAACCGGGGCCGGTTCAGTAGTTACCCACGATATACCGGATGACACGACCGTGTATGGCGTGCCGGCAAGGGTTAAGGAGAAGAAATAATAGAATGAACAAGCTAACAATCAACCACGAGTTGCTTATTTCGCGGGCCATAGAGGCCCGCGAACGTGCCTATGCAGCCTACTCAAAGTACAAAGTTGGCGCAGCCGTGCTCACAGAGGATGGACGCATCTTCACAGGTTGCAATGTGGAGAATGCCGTGTATCCCCTGACGCTCTGCGCAGAACGGGTCGCTATCTTCAAGGCTGTTTCCGAAGGAGCCACACAAATTACAGCCATGGCGGTAGCAACAGCTAACGGAGGAACACCATGTGGTTCCTGTCGCCAGGTAATGCGCGAATTTGGGGACCCAAGTATGCCAGTCTATATCGCTGATGTACGAGGTAACTACCGTGAGACGACGCTTGGGGGACTACTGCCGGATAGTTTCTCAGTTAAGGATTTATCGGCAGAATAGATAGAACGCAGGCGACCTGACCCGGTAGCAAGTGCTATTGCACATTAGTGGGTTATTGCTCTTTTGCCCATCGGTGCTATCATAAGTACACAATGGATAAAGAAGAACTGATACGCTCTTTACCCGACCGTGCGCCGCGCTATTGCCCGGCATGTGGTGCCAGGGTAGCTGAAGGCGCAAAGACTTGTATTATGTGTGGAGCCTCTTTAGAGGCATTAGAAGAGACGCCAGAATCGGCTGCACCACAACGTAGCGGACGGCAACTTACCCGCAAGCAGATATTGATCCTGGTTGGTGTAGCCGTAGTTTTGTTGATAGCGTCTGCTGTTGTCGGCTGGCAACTTGCGACCGAGGAAGTAGAGATTCCCCCGACACCAACACTAACGGCGACCATCACCCTCAGCCCTTCGGCCACGACCACAGCAACACCGACAGCATTACCGACAGCAACGTACACCCCGGCCCCCACACCCACACCTATCCCGCCACAATCTTACACCGTCCAATCAGGAGATACATTGCTAGATATTGCTATGGCATTTGATATGACAGTTGATGAACTGAAAGCCTATAACGGCCTGGATTCGGATATCATTGTGGAGGGACAATCACTCCTGGTTCCACCGCCCACGCCGACGGCGGGGCCACCCCCTACCACAGAACCCGGCCAGCCGACATTCACACCGTCTCCTTATATTCTCTATACAGTCAAAAGTGGCGATGCACTCTCGACCATCGCTGAGGAATTCGGGGTCAGTATGGAGGCTATCCGCGTGGCGAATAATATGCCGGCGGGTTCAACTGATATACAAGCCGATCAAGTTATCCAGATACCGCAGTTCACCCCGACCCCAACGCCGGAAGCAGTGGTGGAGTTTGTTTATGATGGCACACAGGCTGATGGCAATGCTTATGCGGCCACAACACTGCTCTATCCATCCAATGGTAGCTCTTTCTATGGTAGTGAATCACTGGTTGTATTACAGTGGACCTCGGTTGGGATTTTACAAGAGGGTGAATATTACCATGTAGAACTGAATATCGCCGGAGCCACCGAGGAAACAACCTATTCTGAATATTTGCGCTCCACAGCGTGGCGGGTGCCCAAAAATCTCTTTTTGGACCCTGGAATCCAAAATCGCCGGTATTCGTGGCGTATAAGTGTGGTCAGGCAGATTGATGACGACGGCGACACACCAACTTACGAGATTATCAATCCCCCCAGTGAAACCCGGACTTTCTTCTGGGAAGTAGCAGAGGCCAATAATAACTAAAGAACACAGATAATAAATAGCCGCCAACTGCACATACAGGAGACGGCTTAAGTTTTAACCCAAATAATTCATCCGGTAGGAGGAAGACGAAATGCAAACCAGTTCTAGTCCCGACACGATACAGGTTGAATTCTTCACCTACGGCTATCGCATCTCAGGTGTTTTTGATGCGCAACGACGTTTATTGGCGGATGTTGTCTATGACCCGACGACATCGTATCTCATCGTCAATGATGCCTATCTCTCTCCTATTGGACAGCCCATGACAATTAGCGCCAGCTATACAAAAGCCCAGATAGCCAAGGATAAAGTCAGTTTGATTTTGACAATGAATCTCCGGGATGGGTTGCGCAGTGACCGCCAATATTATCGTGGTTCTTATAAGGCGGAGGTAGTTATCACTCTGCCTTTTTTTGAAGTTACAGGACAACTGTTTACCAGTAGTCCTTTCAAGTTAGAGAGCTTCCTAAGTATTCAAGCCGGGGCATTTATCAACTTATCAGAGGCCACAGCGCGCTCAACATTTGACCCCGACGTGACCTATCACGGCGGAGCAGCAATTATTAACACTTCACATATTAGTTGCATCGGTCTAAAACGCAATCATTATAGAGGAGCGAAGTGACGTGGCACACATTCTGATTATTGATGATAATTACGATATGCTTTCTCTCCTGGAGATGATCCTCCACCGGCAGGCTAAACACCAGGTAACCCTCTGCCAAGGAGGACATGAGGGACTGGAAAAGGCTTTTAAAGAACTCCCGGACATTGCTATTGTGGATGTAATGATGCCCGACCTCAGTGGCTACGACGTGGTCAAGCAATTACGAGAAGACCCGCGCACCCAACATATGGGCATTATTATCCTTACCGCACGCGGCCAGCCAATTGACAAACAAACAGCCATAGCTGTGGGGGCCGATAGTTATATGACAAAGCCGGTTCATATGAAAGAACTGACAGATGAAGTCAACCGGCTGCTCAAAGGTGGCATCAAAAAAGCCGGGAGCGTAATCCCGCTCTTTAGTTTACGCGGTGGTGTTGGTACAACAACATTAGCCGTAAATATGGCCTCACTATTCTCTCAAATTGGGAGTACCATATTATTAGATCTCTCTCCCAATTCAGGCCACTGCGCGTTATTCGCTGGAATCCGACCCAAAACACATTGGGGACACTACCTTGAGGGAACAGAAACTGATTTGGAGAAGTTACTACTGACCCATTCATCAGGGTTAAAGATTATGGCCGCGCCACCGGTTCCTATGCAGAGCGGCTGGTTTATGGATGAGCAACTCAACCGGTTTATGGAAGATTTGCGCGGGTATGCGCGCTTCGTTATTGTAGATACTCCCCCACTCTTGGGCCAGGCAACCGACAATATTTTCAAGATAGCACAACATATAATTATAATCAGTGGCAATGACCCCGCAGCAATCCAGACTACACTGGCAACATTAAAAGCTCTAAGTAAAGAACTAGACCGAGTCCTACTGATACATAACACGGCACAACCAATGGCGCAACCGCCAACAGAGGCACTACAACGCATTCTAAAGGCCCGCCTGACAGCGAATATACCTTATGATAAACTACAAGTAGCAGCTTTGCGCAAAGGGGTACCCCTAGCCGTTGCACAACCGGACTCGCCAATGATAACCGGGTTAAAAGCGGTGATTAAGACCATCTTAAGCTAGAGTGCGTTTCAGAATTAGGATGAGTTAACAGCCTTCAGAGCATCAAGAGTTACGAGAAAGAAAACCGGCCTAGAACAGTAAGGAATAAAATCCCAATTACTGCGACATCGAGAAATAACAATGTAGCCAGGGTGAAACGTTGCCAGGGTAGTAATGTGTCCAGGAACTCAATACCCGTTCCAGATGGCTTTTCAGCTTCAACAGCAAGAGCCGCGCCCTCTTCAGTCATTTCTATCCGCAAATCAGACATAAAGTCATCAGAGGGTACAGGGTCCCTAATAAGTTCCTCATCCTCTGATGTAAGTTCATCTAGCCAATTGGGAAGGTCTTCCATAAAACAGCCATCTCCTTACCTATAGCAGGTACAACGACTTAAGAAAGTGCAGTGCACCTGTGAAAACCCATTTTGTATCCAGCACAGAGTATGCTAAAATCAGCATACTCTATCGTGGAGAAAAGTCAACTGTGAGCTTGTCAACGGTAAGCTTAACCATAGGCATAGACATAAACCGGCTACCTTTTGAATTCTACGCACGTCCGGCACCTATTGTGGCCCAGGCATTATTGGGAAAACGCCTGGTGCGTATCACAAGAAATGGTGCTAAATTGGCCGGGTATATTGTGGAGGCCGAGGCTTATGAAGGGGCTAATGACCCACCCTCTCATGCTTATCGCGGGCCAACACCTCGCAACCAACCTATGTTTGGCCCCCCCGGCCATACCTATGTCTATTTTATTTATGGCGTACACTGGATGTTTAATATTGTGGCCCATCCAGATGCCCAGCCTGGCGCGGTGCTCATCCGGGCACTGGAACCCGCAGAGGGAATACCAATTATGAAAAGCTATCGCAACGGTCGCTCAGGCCGGGAGCTTACTAATGGCCCGGCCAGACTCACCCAGGCATTAGGTATCACAAAGGCCCTGAATGCGGTTGACCTCTGCACACATCCCCAATTATATCTGGAGCCAGGAAAAACCGTGGCCACCGGCAGTATAGCTAGTGGGCCACGTATTCGTGTCTCAGGGGATAAAGAAGCCCAAGCACGCCCTTGGCGCTTTTGGATTACGGGGAACACTTACATATCAACGTAAGTCTCACCCCTCACTTCCTGGCCGATAGGAGTTAGCGATGTATATAGTGGACATCGAGGACCTGCTATCACTGCGCAGTGATATGCGAGTGTCTGATCACGCGCTGCGCGAGGCACATAAAGAGGGTCTACGTGCCAAAGATATTCTGTATGCTGTCTTCAACGGCCAAATTATTGAGCAATATACCTATCGTGACCGAGTTCTTATTCTCGGCCCCATTAGAGGATTCAACACACTCCCCCTACATGTAGTCTGTGACTATTCAAGCCCTGATGAAATTGTCATCATCACCGTCTACATCCCCAACCGCATCCAATGGACAGAGAAACCGGTCCGGCGCAGGAAAACAAAAAGGGACGGCAGTTATATACCGTCCCAGTGTCCTCAAGTTAGCTAGAGAATAGGTGCAACGCA
>JAFGKB010000182.1 GCA_016928755.1 Anaerolineae bacterium
AATTGGTTAAGCACTCGTTGGCGACCCTTGAAAGATAATGTCTGGCGTAATGCGGAAGATACTGACAATTGCTCTAATACAGACCGTAAAGCACCTATATCATCCTCCGGGAAAGTTACCCCCGCATCTCCAATCACATAAGGTATTTCGCCACTCTCGGCCCCAACAACTACAACCCCACATGCCATTGCTTCCACAAGTACCCGGCCAAATTGCTCCATCCAGTTAGGACGGGTCCGGGAAGGTAAAACCAGAATATCGAGGTCCTGGTAGAAATCAGGCATATACATCGAAGGGATCGAAGGGCGGAAGCTGACATTTTGTCCTAAGCCTAAAACTTTGGCTTGATTTTGTAAAGCTACTTCCTGGGGGCCACTCCCAAGTATGGAGAGTTGCCAATCTTTCCGGCTTAAACCGGATAGAGCATCCAGAAGAAGGTCAACACCTTTCTCCTCCACCAGCCGGCCCACGTAACCGATATGCAGCTTTCTTGTAGAGGGAGAAGACGCTAAGGTGAAAATATCCGGGTCAACACCGAATTGCGGGATGACGGCCAGGGGGCCGGTATACCCTTTAGCCCGCCAGATTTGTTTTGCCGTCTGGCTACCGACAATTGCGTAATCAGTATGTTTTAAATTATACCCTTCCAGCCAAGAAAACGGCGGGGGATAACGCCGGTCAAGATTCTGCCAGGAGAACCACAATGTCCTGGCCCCGGCATAACGAGCTTGGTAGTTAGCTTGAAAAGTAGCCAAATTATAAGGCTCTTCATCAATATGTACAATATCCGGCTTAAATTCCTGTAGCAGCTTTTTAAACTCCGGGTAAAAATGCAGATGGAACTGCCCATTAAGTGCCATAGGCGTCACAACTAGCTTGTACCCATGTACATAAGCCCTTTCCAAGGACGTTATCCCCCGCTCATCTTTCCAAAAGGGCGGCACAGCTACAACCAATGATAAATCAGGAGAGGCTGCCGCCATCTCCTCCAGCTTGCGTTGGTAAATGCCTACCAGACAAGCTTTGGAGAGCATTAAGACTCGCAATACGCTGCCTCCTCAACAAAAAAGTAGCTGTAGTATACTTTAAATGGGATTAGCAGATAGTTCAGAGCTAGGTATCTTTGCAAGAGAGACAAGACCCAGAAGTTTAAACTTTCCAGTTACGTAATGTCTCCACGAACAAGCGCACGCCCATACCCGTAGCGCCTTTGGCGATATAGGGCCGGGGAGATGCCACAATCTCCATACCGGCAATATCGAGATGCACCCAAGGAACATCATTGGGGACAAATTTACTCAAGAAGATGCCGGCAGTCACACAGCCGGCAGGGCGTCCTCCTAGATGGACGATGTCGGCGACATTGCTCTTCAGTTGTTCTGCGTATTCCTCAAACATAGGCATCGGCCAAATTCTTTCCCGTGTCTCCTCACCTGCAACTTTCAGTTGCTCAAGGAGCGACTCATCCCCCATAGCACCGGCAGCATGTTCCCCCAAGGCCACGACATGAGAACCGGTTAAAGTTGCAATGTCTATAATGGCATCTGGGTGAAATTCACCAGCATAAGTCAGGGCGTCAGCCAACGCCATACGTCCTTCAGCGTCGGTGTTGGTGATTTCAATCGTTAACCCTTTAAGAGAACCGACAACATCCCCAGGTTTTGCGGCGAAAGCATCCGGCATATTCTCAGTGAGTGGGGTAAGTCCGACAATATGCAGCGGGAGTTCCAACAAAGCGGCGGCCCGAAGCGCACCGATAACAGCCGCAGCACCGGCCATATCACCCTTCATTAACCACATATCCTTCGCCGGCTTAATAGAAATGCCACCGGTGTCGAAGGTTATGCCTTTACCGACTAACACAACGGTGGGTAAATCCGAGACCCCAGCATTATGTTCTAGAATGACCATACGGGCCGGATCTCCACCGCCCCAGTTTACACTGAGAAAGGCTTCCATACCGAGTTCTTCAAGCTCTGGCTTTTCCATAATACGACATTGCAACCCCACATCTTCGGCCATTTCAGAGGCTACCGCTGCAATATGGGTGGGATTGGCTATATTAGCCGGACGATTGACCAAATCACGAGCCAGACATGTAGATTCGGCCATAATTTGACCTACCGTAGCGCCGGATTCCAAAGCCGCCTGACGAGAAGCATCAAACTCCACTAATGTTAATGAAGTCAAATCCGGTTTGATATCTTCACGCTTAGTTTTAAGCTCCAAGAAACGGTAGAGGCCCAGGATTGTACCTTCAACCACAGCTTGGGCAGCGGATTCTGGGGATAAACCACCGGCCCCTGCTCCGTGTACCACAGAGTGCAAATGTGTGACACCTAAATCACGGGCTTTCTTGGCAGCAGTTGCGGACGCCTGCCGGGCAGCTTCAACCGTAAACTTCTCCGGTTTACCCAAACCGACCAGTATGACACGTTGAGCAGGCAGCTTACCACTAGGATACAAGACTGCAATCTCATTACTTTTTCCTTTAAAATCCCCACCCTTGATCAGTGAGGTAATTTGACCACTAAGAGCTTGGTCTAAGGCCGCAGTCGCACCACCGGGGTTCTCTACCCCTTCAAATAAATTAACGACAACTGCTTGAGCTTCTTGTTTTTGAATTTCACCCACAATCACATTGACTTGTATAGACATATCTTATTCACTCCTATCGAACTAGATTTAAAAGCTAATAACTTGAACTCACTAAAAAATAAGAAGTTAAGAGCTGGTCAAACAAAATGAAACGTAATCCTTAAATTATAGCATATCAGGGATCACCTACAGATAGTGTCATAGGTAACCAAATTGTAAACACACTGCCCTTTCCCAATTCACTCTCTACTGTAAGATTACCGTCGTGTAATTCGAGTATCTGTTTAGTAATCGGCAACCCTAGACCAGCCCCCGGCACATTATGATTTTCATAAGCTTTACCTCGGAAGAAAGGAGTAAACAGTAAGGGGTAATCTTCTTCCGAAATTCCAACCCCCGTATCTTTAATACTAATAATCACCCACTCCTGTTCGTCCCGTGTGCCAATATCTGTATACACAGAAATATCTCCCCCTGATGGGGTATATATTAAGGCGTTCTTCAGTAGATTATTTATAGCCCGCTGCATCAATTTGGTATCAACAGACATTAAGGGTAACCTTTGGGCCGGGAGAACCTCTAAACATAAATTGTGTTCCACAAACTGCTTCCGGTAAGCATCCACCACCAGCTTAACAAGTTGATTTATATCAGTGGGCCAGAGATGGATTTGTACATTTCCTAAATCAAAACGCGATATCTCCAATAATTCTTCAATCAAGGCTTGGAAATCATCTGTAATATGACGCAGTGCCTCGAAGTAGCTTTGTCGTCTATCCCCACGCCCACGTTCCAACAAGTCAAGATACAGCTTCATATCCGTAAGCGGAGTGCGAAGCTCATGGCTAACACTTCTGAGGAATCGAGTCTTAGCTAGGTCCGCCGCTTTGGCCTGTGCCAGGGCCACTTGCAACTCCTTAGTCCGTTGCTCGACCAATGACTCAAGGTTTTTAGCGCGACGCTGTAGCGTTTGGTTTAGTTCCACGGCCTCAAGAGCTTGAGCCGCGGCCATTGCCGCACTTTGGATCAACATCAAATCCGCCGGATCGTCCAGTGTCTGCATAGGCGTGATATCCATACCTAAAACACTGATAACCTTATTACGCACCACTAAGGGGACAAAGAGAACCGATTCGGTACCTTGTTGATGCACAGCACATCCTAATTCACCAAGCTTGTCCAAAGCCTGGCCCGTAATGTGAAGGGGCTGCTGGGTATCAAACAGTCTCATAAATTCCCCTACATCTTGCACCTGCTCACGATTACCGATAATAGGCAGACGGCTAGGTATATGATACTCAGCTACAATCTCAAATGTTCCCGTCTCTATATCCACGAAAGCTGCCCCTACTTGGGGTAATTCAAAGGTAAAAGCCAGTTCATCACATAGAACCTGGAGCACCTCAATCACATCTGTGGAGGAAGCTCCAATCAAAACCACACGATTGAGGAATGATAGTTCATGATTACGCCACTGCAATGCAGCCACAGCATCCTTATAATCTGTGACATCACGACTAACTACCAGGACTTGCCCCTCACTACTAAGAGAGAGCCGGGCCTCATAAATACGGGGAGTTACATCTCCCGGCAACAATAGTTCATACTCGTAACACTGTACCGCGCCAGTTTCCAAAGCACGGTCTATATTTTCTTGCGCGATCTGTGCAACATCCGGTGGTAATACCTCGGCCATATGCCGTCCGATAAATTGTTCTGGCGGTAATAACAACGTCAGACCTTCTTTCTGCGTACAATTGAGAAAGACTCCCTCTTGTGTTAAAACAAAGACCAGGTCAGGAATGGCAGCCAATAACGCGCGATTATGGGCCTCACTGGCCCGTAGTTGTTCTATGGACTGTCTATGTACCAGGGCATTGACAAAAATGGATCCTAATAGTTCAAGAAGCTTTACCTCCCCGGAAGACCATTGCCGCTCGGAATATTGGGAGACAACACCAAAAAAACCCAATAAAACATCATTAAGGACCAACGGGACCGCTACAAGTGATATAATCCCCTTTTGTAACCAAGTCGTTTTCTCAAAATCAGCCTCGC
>JAFGKB010000183.1 GCA_016928755.1 Anaerolineae bacterium
AACGGGGTATCCCACGTACATCGGGAACTTCTCTGTCCAACTGTTTCCTGTCTTGGGCACACTGTAACCCGAATTAGGGGCATCAACGCCCAGGTCATTGGCGATCAGTTCGTATACATAGCCGGCGAAGTTATTGAGATCCAGTTGCCATACATAGTCTTTATTGGGTCGCCCGCCGGGAACCAGGATATAGTAATCGGCATCGGTGGCTGCGGTGTCGGCAAAACTTCCGGCATTAAAGGCCCAATGGTAGTTGTATACTCGCCCGGCTGCAACACGGGGGTCCGGGTTTACTGCCGTTGAAGGGGTAACTGAGATATCAAAACGTTTGTATAGACAATTGTTATCCTCCTGGTATCTGTCTAAGACAACTTTCCAGGTTCCTACTTCATCAGTCGTAAACTTATAAGCTGTGGTAATCGGCCCATCGAATGCGGCGTCTGCGGCTACCTGGCCTCCGGCTTGATCTTCGACCTCCAGATTACCCGCAGGATCATAAATTGAAAAACTTCCGGTATCTAGCGAGACGTTGATAACCTCACCTGCGGTCAGGATATCGACATAAAATGTGGGGATAGGTACAGTTCTGCCACTATAATAACATAATAAGGGCTGGTCTAGCTCCGTCTGCCCAGACCCTTCCGCTCGCACTATCTGCGGGCTAAGCGTTAGCCCAAATCCTAGCACTAATATGGCTAAAAGAATGCGCCAACTGTTACTGATAAACTTCTTAGTCATAGTTTCCCTCCTATTAGAAAAATTGTCATTATTTTGATTTGCATAATGGTTAACAATATTACTTATGATACTTGTGTTAGTTTTTTCTGACTTTTTCATTAACCTCCTCCGTAAGGTGAGAAATTTCAATTAAAAACTAACCATAATATACTACATTTTTGCGTATCAGGAGTGCCAAAAAAGGGACACTTTAGGTTAAATACCGAAACGGGGAGGGTATTTCTAACTTAAACGGTTTCCTGCTGAAGAAGTTATCTGAATGGTATAGCCGCTTATATTAAAAGTTAACCTTTTTAACTAAAAACATACTTAGTATAACGTATTTTATTGGGTTAATCTTTCCTTCAAGTTAATACATTTTGTAGTACATTGAGGGGGCATACATAAGGGAATCTTTCGGTGAAAGTGAGCCTTTAAAGTTTCTTCATATAGATATCGCGATATCTTTTATCGCGATAAAAAAAATATCGCTGACAAAAATCTGATTTTTGATTATATTTTTACAGGAGAGTTAGCAAAATGGGGCTTGAAACTGTGAAGAATTGATGTTAACATGTATAACATAATCAAGTAGAGAAATGATTGAGATGGTGGAGCAAATAAGTAATCTCACTATACATATTGATAAGCGTTTGATTGAGGCTATAGAGGTTTATGCAAAGAAGCATAATACTACAGTAACTCAGTTAATTGCAGAATATCTATACTACTTGGTACAACAAGATAAGTCTATAACTGATTTGCCTGTCCTGCGTCGTTTGAGTGGTATTCTTCCTTACTCATGTTTCTGAAGAAGATTACCATGAATACTTGACAGAGAAATATGAGTGACAAAGTCTGTATCTTATTGGATCTAATGAAAAAAGTTTTTGGTTATTGATTCCGCCAGGGGTACATAGTCTTGGGCTGTGTCTAGCCAGTGGATCTTAGGGTCTTTGAGTGAGAACCAGGCATATTGGCGGCGGATAAAGTCGTGGGTGTCCAATTTAATACGTTCGGCGACCTCTTCCAGTGAGGCTTCACCCTCAAAATAAGGCTTAAACTGAATATACCCCAGGCCCGACATTGCCGGCAGTTCCCAATTATAACCCGCTTTTATCAGAGACTCGACTTCGGCAAATAGTCCGGCCTTCAACATTGCCTCTACGCGCTTATCGGCGCGGGCGTACAATCTTTCACGTTCGCAGGTCAGCCCAATTTGTAAGATGTGGTAAGGCGGTGGGATGCGCCGCCGCTGCTCGGAAAAGGGCTTGCCGCTTTTGATACAGACTTCCAGGGCACGGATGACCCGCCGTATATTGTGGGGATGGATAAACTCGATTACTTCTGGATCCAAGGCAGTTAACTGTTCCCATAATACCTCTGGGTTCTCTTGTCCCTGTTGTTCCAATTTTGCCCGTAGCTCCATATCCGGTGCGACTTCTGGAACTTGCCATCCCTGGATTAAGGCGCGCATGTATTGACCGGTGCCGCCGACCAGGAATGGCGTTTTCCCGCGTCCGGCAATATTATCAATGGCTGCGCGGGTCAGGCGCAGAAATGCTCCTAGTCCCACGGTCTCATCGGGATTGGCAATATCAATCAAATGGTGAGGAAGTTGGGCTTGCTCTTCCGGTGTTGCCTTTGCCGTGCCGATATCCATCATCCTATAAAATTGGCGGGAGTCAGCCGAGATAATCTCTCCGTTCCATTGCTTGCCTAATTCCAAAGAGAGCGACGTCTTGCCTATAGCTGTGGGGCCGAGAATGACAATCAGAGGGGTTTGCGCTTTAGCGTTCATTATTTCCTTTCGTGAGGTAGTTGGGCATTCCAAGGGATAGCGTCTAAGCCGGGATAAACGGTAATACGTTGCAGAGAGCCGGTAGTGCTCATACTCACCGCGATAAATCCTAGATCCCAATCCATATCCATATCCGGGGCATATTCTCCCAAGTAGTGCCGGGCTACTACTTCCATACGGGCGCGCTTGTGAGGGGTAAGCGATTCTTCCGGTGTTCCATGACTTTTGCCCCTGCGGGTGCGTACCTCGAAAAAGATCCACTTTTTATCTTTCTGCGCAATGAGATCAACTTCGCCTTCTTGACAATGCCAGTTTTGGGCTATGATTTGGTATCCGTGTTGTTTCAGGATTTGTGATGCGAGCGTCTCGCCCCGTTGTCCCAATTTGATTTTATTGCGTGTCATAGGACTTATCGTATACGAAATTTATAAATGGGCAAACAGGAGTGCGCTTGACATCAGCTTGTTAATTCTTACAATTTAAACTTGGCTTAGGAATGGCGGTTAAATAACTTCCGCGAAATCAAGCTGAAAGCGAGTGTAGCAGAAGTTTACAATATATAAGTTATTAGCTTTCAGCCCTTAGCCCTATGTAGAAAGGATATGGAAGAAATGAAAGACATCTTTGAGAAGTGTAGTGGTGGGTACCAGGAAGCTGAAGTTGCGCGCAAGGCCGGTCTTTATCCTTATTTTATTCCGTTAACTAACAACGAAGGCACTGAATCCTACATTGGCGACCATCGCCTGATTATGATTGGCTCTAACAACTATTTGGGTTTGACTGTCCATCCCCAAGTACGTCAAGCCACAATTGATGCGATTAAAACTTATGGTACCAGTTGTACCGGTTCTCGTTTTCTAAACGGAACCCTGGAATTACATCTTGAACTTGAGCGACGTCTGGCAGAGTGGGTGGGTAAGGAAGCCGCCCTGGTGTTCAGTACCGGGTACCAGGTGAATGTGGGGACCATTTCATCAGTGGTGGCCCGTGGTGATTATGTCATCACTGATAAAGAAGACCACGCCAGCATTATTGACGGCTGCCGGCTTTCCTACGGGACGATGAAGCGCTTTGTTCACAATGACATTGACTCCCTTGACCGTGTGTTGGCCTCATTGCCGGAGGATGCAGGTAAGTTGGTTATTGTAGATGGCGTATTCAGCATGGGCGGCGATATAGCCCCCTTACCGGACATAATCCCGGTGTGTAAGAAATATGATGCCCGCTTGATGGTGGACGATGCTCATTCTGTCGGTGTCTTAGGTGGTGGCCGTGGTACGGCTGCCCACTTGGGTGTCACCGAGGGCGTGGACCTCATTATGGGAACTTTCAGTAAGTCCTTTGCATCGTTGGGGGGGTTCATCGCCGGAGATTCTTGTGTGGTGGACTATATCCAGCATACCGCCCGTTCCCTGATTTTCAGCGCCAGTATCCCGCCTTCAAATGCAGCCGCGGCCCTGGCTTCCTTGGAAATCATGCAGGCTGAGCCGGAACGTGTGCAGCGGCTTAACGATATCGGCGATTTTATGCGTAGTCGTTATCGCGCATTGGGCTTTGATATCGGAGCCAGTGAGACACCCATTATCCCGGTAATCATTCACGACTATGAAAAAACCTTGAAGTTTTGGAAAGCCCTCTTTGAAGCTGGTGTTTATACCAACCCGGTGGTGCCGCCGGCAGTTCCACCGAATATGTCCTTACTGCGCACCAGCTATATTGCCACGCACACCGATGAACAATTAGAGTATGTGTTAAACATCTTTGAGCGGGTCGGTAAGGAATTAGGTGTTATTTAACGTTATCTATTATTTTTCTTAGTGCCCATCTCGCGTGCTCGCGCACTAAGGGACTGTTTGTCTTTTCAATTGCCCGTTCCAGGTAGGGACGGGCAATTTCGTCTCCCCGGTTGCCCATCACAATAGCGGCATTGCGTGCGATACCCTCCGGTGTAGCGCGCCAGATGGGCCTTTTGCGGAACCGGGTGCGAAAGACCTCCGGTGTAATCGTTAACAATTCCGTTAAGTCCAGGGTAGCTTGTTGAGGTGGCACTGAAGTTGCATAGGCTGCTTGTGGCTTGCGATTCCAAGGACAGACTTCCTGGCAGATATCGCAGCCAAAGACCTGCGTCCCTATCATTGGGCGCAGTGCTTCCAGAAGCGGGCCACGCTGTTCTATAGTCAGATAGGCCAGGCAACGACGGGCATCAATAATACCGGGGGCAACAAGCGCGCCGGTTGGACAGGCATCTATACAGCGGGT
>JAFGKB010000027.1 GCA_016928755.1 Anaerolineae bacterium
AGCGGCTGACGCTTTCCTGGACCTGGTGGCCCTGGGGATTGTCGCCGATGTCGCTTCCCAGGTCGGTGACGCCCGGTATCTCTTGCAACTGGGCCTTGAGGCTCTGCACAATACCCAACGTCTGGGACTGTTGGAGCTTTTTAAGATTGCTAACCTGAACCCTGCCCAACTCACGGAAACAAGCATTAGTTTTGCCCTGGCCCCACGACTCAATGCGTTGGGCCGCCTCGATGATGCTAATATCAGTGTGGAATTCTTCACTACTCAGGATTTGATCCGGGCGCGGGTGTTAGCGGTGCAGTTACAGGGCTTCAACATGGAGCGCAAGCGTTTATGTGATGTTGTCTTCCAGGAGGCGCAATCCCAGCTTAGAATTAACCCTACACTTTTGGACTATGATGCCCTGGTGTTGGAGAATCCCGGTTGGCATCCCGGCGTTATCGGTATTGTGGCCAACCGCTTGGCCGAGTTATACCACCGGCCCACGGTGTTGCTCTCCTCGGCGGAAGAGCAGGTACGTGGCTCCGCCCGTTCCGTCGCCGGCTGTAATATTACGGCGGCTATTGCTCAACAACAAGGTCTGCTGCTTAACTTTGGCGGCCACGCGATGGCCGCCGGTGTCGCTCTTAAGAAGTCCAATATCCCGGAGTTCCGGGTGCAGCTTTCCCAGGCTATTCGTGAGCAGATGGTGGCTGGGACTGAAGAATCGCCGTCTGTGATGGCGATTGATACGTATCTGCCCTTGGAAGCTGTCTCGCTCTCATTAGCGGCTGATTTGGACCGGTTGTCACCTTTTGGTGCCGGTAACCCGCAGTTGGTATTTGCAACTAGGGATCTGCGGATTACGACCAAGAAGACCCTAGGGGCCGAGGAAACCCATTTAAAATTGATGGTTGAGGATGCACATGGGATGGTGATGCCTATCTTCTGGTGGCACTGGCGCGGTGCGGATTTGCCTGAGGGGCAGTTTGACCTGGCTTACCATATTGAGACTACGACCTACAATGGACAGCGACAGCTCCAGTTGCGTTGGCTGGCGGCGCAGGACGTGGAGACCTCGGTTGTAGAGCTACAGAAGCCTAAAACTGTGGAGATTGTGGATTACCGGGGCGTGCCAGAACCGCGCAAGTTGCTGGGGCCTTTGCTTGAGGTAGCAGGTGTGCAGGTTTGGCGGGAGGGGCTGGCGATCCAGGATGTGCCGGGGCAGACGCGGTATGAGTTGAGCGGGGACTTGGCAGTCCCCTTAGAGCAAGGGGGGAAGGTATTGGTTGTGTGGACGTTGCCGCCGGGTTTTGACGAATGGCAAGCGGTTTTAGAGCGTGTTAACCCGGAAACCCTCTACCTTTTTGACGTTGATCCCGGTGCTCAGGATTACCAGGGCTTTCTACAGCGTTTGGCCGGATTGGTGAAGCACGCGGTGCGGGCGAATTCCGGGCAGGCACAACTTAGTGTTTTAGCTGCTGCTATGGCACAGCGTGAGCCTATTATCTTAACCGGTTTGTCCTGGTTAGAAGCACAGGGCCATATCACGATTAAGTCGCACAGTGACGATATACTCCTCTTTGCCGCCGGCGGGCACAAAAACCCCGGCGAAGTTCAAGCTATTACGCGAATGCTCCGGGAACAGCTCGCAGAAGTTGCGGCTTACCGTCAGTATTTCGCCAACGTAGATGCGGCCAGACTAAAAAAATCTTAGTTGAAGTCGTTCCCCCCCCTAAAATTCCCCCCTCCGGGGGGAATTTTAGGGGGGGGAATTTTGTAGTCTACGGCTTTAAAGGTATAATTCGACAGTTATGCCATAATCAAATGTAGGTATAAAGGAGTAAATTTAATGAGCGATAGCAATACAACTTTTATGACGTCGCCTCAGTTTTTCTTCACCTCTGAATCGGTGACTGAGGGACATCCTGATAAAATCTGTGATCAGATTTCGGATGCAGTTCTCGACGCCATTTTTACCGATGACCCCGCTGCCCGTGTGGCCTGTGAGGTTGCTATTACAACCGGGTTGATCCTGGTTATGGGCGAAATTACCACGCAAACTTATGTGGATATCGGCCAAATTGCCCGTGATGTGGTGCTGGATATTGGTTATAACCGTGCTAAGTATGGCTTTGACGGTGAGACCTGTGGTGTGATTGTCAGCATTAAAGAGCAGTCCGCTGATATCGCCTTGGGTGTTAACCAGGCCTTGGAATCCAAACGCGGTGAGATGACCGATGCACAGATTGAGGCCACTGGTGCCGGAGATCAGGGGATGATGATCGGCTTTGCATGTAATGAGACCCCTGAATTGATGCCCTTGAGCATTGTCTTGGCCCACAAACTGTGCAAACAACTGGCCGTAGTCCGTAAGGAAGGCGTGTTGGATTATCTGCGTCCTGATGGTAAGAGCCAGGTGACTGTGGAATATGCTTATGGCCAACCGAAGCGCATTGATACCATAGTTATCAGTACTCAACACGCGGCGGAGGTTTCCCAAGAGCAAATCCACGATGATGTGGTCGAGAAGGTCATTAAGGCCATTATCCCCGCCGGGATGATGGATGAGGATACCAAGATTTACGTCAATCCCACCGGGCGTTTTGTGACCGGTGGCCCTGCCGGTGATGCCGGTGTTACCGGGCGCAAGATCATCGTGGATACCTACGGTGGTGTTGCCCGTCACGGTGGCGGCGCCTTCTCCGGCAAAGACCCGACGAAGGTTGACCGTTCCGCCGCTTATATGGCCCGCTATATTGCCAAGAACCTGGTGGCTGCCGGTTTGGCCGAACGCCTGGAATTACAGGTCTCGTATGCCATCGGTGTGGCCCGCCCGCTCTCTCTGTCCGTTGAGTCCTTCGGTACCGGCGTAATCCCCGATGATAAGATCGTCGAATTGATTAGGGCGCACTTCGATCTCCGTCCTGCCGCCATTATTCGCGACCTGGACCTGCGCCGTCCCATCTACCGGGATACCGCAGCCTATGGACATTTTGGGCGCAATGATATTGACGCCCCTTGGGAGAAGACCGATAAGGCCGAGGCTTTGCGGAAAGCTGCCGGGCTTGAGTAATGTCGTAATTGAAACACCCAGGAAGTTACTTAACTTCCTGGGTGTTTGTTTTGTGGCTGTGATTGGCCCATCCCCTAACGGTTAAGTTGTGTTATGGACAGGTCTTTGGTCCATAACCATACCCTGTTTCTTCCATACGGGAACTATAATCCCATGTAAACAGTTTCAGAGGTTTTATAATAATCGCTATTTCGTTAGCCTGCTGTGCGAGTAAGCGCTCTTTTAACTTCTGGTTGGTATCCCCTAAGTAACGTTCTAATAATTGTTTTAGTACACTTGGGCCTAATGCCTCATCCAGTCTGGCCTGTCCCTGCCCCCGTACACCGCAATAGGGCGGTAAATCTCCGGCGATCTCAAAAGCACAACGTGGTTCGTGGCGCAGGTATTTCACCACATCAGCCTGGCGGCGTGTAGCGCAGTATAGCAGTTCATCTTCATATAGGTACCATAAGGATAATGCCATTGGCCAGCCTGTGGGGGTGATACAGGACAGCCGGAGCGGAATCCTGGTCGCCTTCAAATATCTTTCTATATTCTCTTCAAACATTTATGAGCATTGTATACCCATTACCACGAAAGAACAATTATTGTAGTTTTTAGTTTCATGCTATAATCAGAATATGGCTAACGATGTATGAATTCGATTAAAAAGCATGATTATCGGCTTTTTGAAATCAGGAGTTCCTTATTATGGCTGAGGCATTACCGGCAGAACAGATAGAGCCACAAAGCACAGCTTTACCACCAGTGAAGATAGATATAGCTTACAGTTTAATCTCCCTGGGAAGCACCACTATCTGGGGTATTCTGAGCAGTTGGCTCTTGTATTTTTACCTTCCCCCAGAAGGCGAAGGGCAGGTATTGGTCCCGGCTGCGCTTTACGGTGGGGTGATATTTGTTACCCGTATCCTCAATGCCTTGTTAGCCCCGCCTGTTGGCTATATCTCAGACCGCACACGTACCAGGTGGGGCCGCCGTCTTCCCTATATGTTCATCTCTGCACTGCCAATGCTGGTTTTCTTTGTCCTGTTATGGATGCCACCTGTGGCGGAGATGTCCAATTGGAATTTGGCATATTTAGCCCTGATTTACATACTTTATAATATCGCCTATGGCTTTAACCAGATTACGTATATGGCTTTATTGCCTGATATTGCCACCACCGATGATCACCGGGTCCGTATCTCCGCTTGGTCTTCCAGTTTTTTCTTGTTGGGGATGGTGGTCAGTGCCTTGTCCGGGATGTTGATCGACCGCTTTGGCTATGCCATAATGGCCCTTATCTATGCCCTGGTAGTGCTGCCGTTATTCTACTTGCCCTTCCTGGTTTTGAGGGAGCGTCCGGTTAGTGCGGATGATGCCCCGGCGGAGAGACAAAATATCCTCAGTGAGTTGGCGATTGTCTTCCGCAACCCGGCTTTTGTGATTATGTCGTTTACAGGGTTGTTCTATTGGAGCACGACTACATTTATGCAGGGTGTCTTACCTTATATTGTCACCGAAGTCTGTTTGTTATCCAAGACGGATGTGTTTTACTTTTATATTCCCGGCTTGATAGGTTCTTTAATATGCTATCCGCTTATCACCTGGCTTGCCAAGCGGTTTGGGAAGTGGCGGGTCTTTGCCGGGTCATTGTTGTTATCGGCTTTGGTCTTGCCGGGCTTGATGTTAATTGGGGAATGGATGCCCGTATCTCTGCGTACCCAAGGCATTATCTGGGTCACCTTGCAAGCCATTGCGATGTCAGGTGTGAGTATGCTGCCCCCGGCTTTTGGGGCTGAAATCGCCGACTACGGGACCGAGCTTACCGGGCAGCGTCGTGAAGGGACGTATTATGCCATCTGGGGCTTGGTTGACCAGGTTGTCAACGGTGGGGCGGCTGCGATTTTACCCCTGGTCTTGATGTTAGGCCGCAGCCATACAGAACCCCAGGGGCCTTTGGGGGTCCGGTTGATAGGCATTATCGGGGGAGTGATGATGATCGTGGCTTTTTTGATTTTCCTGCGCTACCCGCTACGCAGGCGCAGTGTAATTTCGGAGTAAGTGCAGTGCACCATTAGGAAGAATATGTCGCGCCGGGATTCCTTAGCAATTAAGATATTTACCATATCCATAGCGGTGCTTGTAATGCTGTGGTTGTTGTCACAAGTGGTTTCAACTCTGCGCACTACAATGGCGGGATTTGCCATCTCGTTCTTGCTCACAATTGTCGTGATGGCCGTTTTATGGTGGGTTACGCCACGTGTAGAGCGTTCCGCGCGCCAATTCTGGCGACTTTTGGCCCTGGCGTGGACGGTTAACCTGGCCGGGAATATCGCCTGGTCTATGTATAGCGTTCTTGTGTCGGAAGCATTGCCTATCTTTACTTGGATCGACGGCTTCTACCTATTGCGTTATTTTTTAGTCGGTTGGGCACTGTGGCGCTACCCGCGCCATTGGGATGTTGCTCGCTGGGGGCTGTTAGCGGTTGTAACGGTTATTGCTGCCGGCATAGTATGGCAAGGACTATTTTCCCCGGTGCTGGGGAGCTTTGAGCAGCCGGTGCTTTATTTCTTAGGCGGCGCGCTTTATCCTATTTTGGATGCGACTTTACTATATGCCGCGCTGTTGTCTTGGATAACTATGGGTGCGCATAGCGGCAAAGTGCCCTTGGGATTATTTGTCATTGCACTCCTGGGATATGGGATAGCGAACTGGATCAACTTTATTGTGCGCAGTCATTCTTTAGCGGCCTCTAATGAGGCATCATTTATAGGGGCTTCGTTTTTCTGGCTCCTTTCGGATGTGTTGACGGGTTTTGCGGCGTTATGGGCCGGTAGTAAATTCAATGCTTGGGGTGAGGTGGAGGATGCAGTTAACGGCTGAACAGGTCTTCGAATTGGAATGGGCAAACTACGTAATCACACGGGCTACGGCCAGGGTAACTCCCGGTTTGGAAGTTGTGTTGCGGGAAGATGTTGTTTTCAACAGCAGTGAAGCGTTTCCCACGCCTGACTTCAACCATGCTTGTTTGTTAAGAGCCGCCCCGGAGACCGTAAATGCATTGATTGACGATGTTGTGAGCTACTTTAATCATCGGAACTTGTCCCCCACTGTCTACATCTCGCCGGCTTGTACCCCTGATAACTTGGCCGAGGTTTTGATGAGCCGTGGTTTCTCTAAACAGAAGGAGACTGAAGCCTGGATGATCTTGGATAATCTTCCCGAGTTTGAGTTCCCGGCCCTGCATTCGGATATTGCAGTGAAGCAGATTACAACAGAAGACGCCCAGACCTTTGCGGAAGTTTTTATGCAGGCTTTTGATATGCCCCTAGAGTTTGCACCGTATATGGCACAGCTTATGGCCCCATCCATTGGTTTGCCCGGTATTTTCCATTACCTCGCCGAGTTTAAGGGACAACCGGTGGGAACCTGTTCTATCCTTTGTCATGACAATATCGGAATTCTGGGGAGTTTCGGTGTGGTCTCTGGCCGTAGAAGGCTGGGAGCCGCCACAAATATGGCGGTTACAGCCATGCGCAGAGCTATCGAGGAGGGTGCAGACCAGGTTGTCTTACAAACTACGGAAGGGACGCTTTTGGAACGGTTGCTTCGCATCAGTGGGTTTAAGAAAGCGTTTACCAGGGTTGGATATACGAAGCGATGAAGGATACTTTGGTCCAGATTGCCGGCCTTAAAAAAGTCTACCAGACCGGGGATGTCATATTCGAGGCCCTCAAAGGGGTTTCCTTGGACATTACGGCTGGAGATTATGTGGCAATTATGGGACCTTCTGGAAGTGGTAAATCCACCCTATTGCACCTTATCGGTGGACTAGACCAACCGTCGGATGGCACGGTACAGGTGGGGGAGCATTCACTGGATACGATGAGTGAGACCGGTTTGGCTAAATTTCGCCGTACCCATATCGGTTTTATCTTCCAGTTCTTTAATTTGATTGATAATTTGACGGTGCGGGCCAATGTCGAGCTACCGGCCTTGCTGGCCAATAGCCGGGATAAACGCGCGATTCAACAGCGTTCCCGGCTATTGCTGGAGCGACTCGGAATTCTAGACCAGGCCCATAAGCATCCCTGGGAGCTTTCCGGGGGGCAACAGCAGCGGGTCGCTATTGCCAGGGCTTTGATTAATGAGCCGGTACTCTTACTGGCCGATGAGCCTACCGGAAATCTGGATAGTACCAGTGGGCAGGATGTTTTAGATATTTTGGATGAGTGCAATGCCCTGGGCCAGACTATTCTGGGTGTGACCCATGACGCGGTGGCTGCTTCACGGGCTAATACCGTCCTTTTCATTCTCGATGGCCATCTTGTAGGTAAACTGCCGGGTGGGGATGCTTCCGGCATTGCCCAATACCTGGCCGATTTAACAACATAAAGCTATGAGCGCGGTTTTAGCGAAGATTAGGGCCAATATTACCGGGCAGCCGTTAATCTCCTTGTTGATTGTAATAACGGTAGTGATGTCGGCAATGTTGCTGACTCTGGCACTGATTACGTTGATGAACATCAGTGCTCCTTATGACGAAGCGTTTCGTGAACTTAACGGCGCGCATGTGTGGCTGTACTTTAACAAAGATAAGATACGTTCCCGCGATATCCAGCGGATAGAGCAACTCCCCGGTATTGCAGCGTCTACCGGACTCCAATATAGTGTGAATACGCGCGCCCAAATCAATGATACCCGGGTCTGGGTGAGTTTGCGGGTTTTACCGTTGGAGATACCCGATGTGAATAAGCTGCTTATCCAGGAGGGGCGTTATCTCAATCCCCGGAATGAGGAGCTATTGGGCAGCAAAGACTTAAACTATCTCTACCAACTAGAGGTTGGACAGCATGTCGCCGTTACGCGCTGGGATGGGAAAGAGATTGAATTGCCCAACATCGGCTTGGCCTATAATTGTATGTGGGATACATACCGTAATACTCAACCTCCCTATGTCTATGTCAGTGAAGACACTTTGAAAAAGCTCTTCCCGGAAAAAACCTCGTGGGATTGGTCCCTTGGGTTACGCCTTGAAGATCCCCAATCTGTGGATGCTATGGTGGCCTTAATTGAGGATACCCTGCGCTCGGATGCCCTGGCCGATTATACCGATTGGCAGGATGTGCGTTATTCTGCCGCTTTTGCCTCCCGGCTCAACTCTGTTTTTCTGGGTTCCTTTAGTTTCTTCGCCATCCTGGCGACTGTGGTTGTGGTAGCCAGCAGCATCAGTTCTAATGTGCTCTCCCAGTTCAAGCAAATCGGTATCCTGAAGGCCATCGGTTTCACCAAAGGCCAAATATTGGGCCTTTACCTGAGTCAATATCTGCTTTTAAGCCTGGTGGGATGTCCGTTGGGCTTGGTCATTGGCTTCTGGCTCTCTCCTTTGCCTTTGCGGAATGTCGCTGCTTCATTAAACAAGCCTTTTCATCCTGTGTTAAGCCCTGGCTTAGTGTTATTAGTCTTTGCCATTACGTTTACGGTCGTTATCCTGGCGACGCTGCGCTCGGCTTCCCGTGGGGCTAATGCCAATATCATCCGCGCCATTGCCGTCGGGGCGGAGTCACCGCGCAAAAAGCTCCCCTGGATCGTCCGGTTGGTGGAGCGGCTGGGAATCCCGATGGTCTTTGTCCTTGGCTTGAATGATGCCTTCGCCAAGCCGTTCAAGTCCCTGATGACAGGTATTAACCTGACAGTTGGGGTGATGGGGATTGTATTTGGGTTGGCGTTAAATGAGACGCTGGTTGCCTATAAAGAGACCCCGTCTCTTGTGGGAGTTGTGTATGATGCGACGGTGATGCGCGAGTTTACCAGTGACCGGAAAACCCAGTATATCTTAAGCCAAGCCCCCGGTGTTGAGGGCTTTTACGGTGAGTACCTGGTAACTGCTGAAACGTTAGAAGGTGAAACATTTCAAATGCGCGCCGTAGAGGGGGCTTTGGATAAGTTCCCCTTTGAGATTTCCAAGGGACGGCTTTTCCGTCCTAACACCTATGAAGCCATCGCCGGACGGGGCTTGTTGGATTGGTTAGGGCTTGAGGTTGGTGACCAGATTACGGTAACGTTTGACGAGACTTCTAATAGAACTACTACCTGGACTATAGTGGGGCAATATCCAGAACCGGTCAATGCCGGCCAGCGGCTTATGGTAAGTTTACCTACTTTAACCCGGCATTTAAGACAGGCCGAACCTAATGCCTATTACCTTAAACTTTCACCGGATTGTGATACTTTAGAGTTAAAGTTATACTTGGAACCCCGTCCTGATTCAGATTTGAATTTGACATTGGTAGGGGATATTGTGCCTAGCGAGGTTCAGTATTTGCAGATTGCGATGTTCGTTCTCGCCGCCATCTTGATCGGTATTGCATTGATCAATGTTTTCAATACCTCATTGATGTCAATGCAGGAGAAGCTTAAAATGATAGGGGTGTTAAAAACACTAGGGATGACACCTGCCCAGGTTGTAACGATGGTTAACACGACCGCCGGTTTTCTAGGGTTCCTGGCCACATGTATTGGCATACCCTTGGGGTTGGAGTTTACCCGTTTGCTCCTTAACGTTTTGACCCAGAGCTATGGTTTCGATACCGTTAGCCTGAGTTTTGGCCTTGTTTACGTAGTCCTGTTATTACCAGGGATGGTGCTGGTCAGTGTTCTGGGGAGTTTGTTGCCGGCGCGTTGGGCGGCAAAGACCTCAATCGTACAAGTCTTGCGTAATGAGTGAGAT
>JAFGKB010000184.1 GCA_016928755.1 Anaerolineae bacterium
AGCTTCAGATTCGTATATCAGGTTCTATTGGGTGTTTAGTCTTGGCCGTGGAGCGTGAGCTTTGTACGTTGAAGCAAGCCAATGTTTGGTTGGGTGAGATGATTCAGAACAATTACCGTTCGCCAGTTATAGATCTGTCGTCATTACTTTAATAACTTTACGACACAGGTAGACAAGTTCCCAACTTGTCCTACATAAAGACGATTAAGCTCCGCTCCCCGTCCCCGGGGAGCGACTATTGTAGGGCAAGTTGTTAACTTGCCTGACATGGCTGACAAATTCCCAATTTGTCCTACAAAACTCCGTCAAAATGTGCTATTATCAAGGCACAGGCTGTTATTTTCAAATATGTAGACCTAACAGGTTTTCTTAAACCTGTTAGGTCTGGAGGAGAATGTTTATCATAATTCCGAACGACCCCGGTAGCCCGCGAGGAGCTTCCCAAAAAAAACTCTGTGAATCTCAGTGTCTCCTCTGTGTGGCTCGGTGGGCTAGAAGTCTTGACTGTACACAACATAACAAATCCGTCATCCTGAGTGTAGCGAAGGATCTAGATGCTTCGACTTCGCTCAGCATGACGGATTGCGAGATATTTCGACTTTCTTTCTGCACTGAACCATGTCTCTTATGGTTGTTACTTAGCATGACGGATGCGAGATATCTCGACTATGTTTAACATGACAGATAAGGACTTTTCCGAAAAATGGAACAAAAATGCTTTGAAAAACGTTCTATAGAGTAGATGTTACCTATTTAAGGAGGTTTTCTATGAACCGCAAATTGATAAGTTGGATTTTAGTGGTTGGGTTGGCATTGCTGATCCCGGCCTGTTCGTTGTCTCCCACTGCAACCCCTACGCCGGTGGAGGTGACGCCGGATGTTACACCGACAGACCTGCCCCCCAGGCCCTCCGTCCCCTATACTCCTGTACCTGCCGATACCCTCTCTCCCTCGGTTATCCAGCGTGCTCCGCTGCGGGGTGAGACCCTGGCTCCTGATGGGGCGATAGAGTTGGTCTTTGATCGTGAGATGGACCAACAGACCGCTGCCGGTGCCTTCAAAGTGTTGGCCGCCGGTAAAGATACCCCGGTAAAGGGTGAGGTCTCCTGGACCGATAAGCGCACATTGCGCTTCCAGCCCTCCGAATCCTTGGACCGGGCAATGGCCTATGACGTGGTTCTTACCCAGGATGCCACGGCCAATACCGGGGAACCGCTGCGCGAACCCTATACCTTCCGTTTCTCCACTGCCGGCTTCCTGGAAGTTGCCCAGGTCATCCCTGAACCCGGTACTACGGACCTTGAAGTGGATAGCAAGATTACCGTTATGTTTAACCGGCCTGTGGTGCCGCTTACCAGTCTGGGCCAGATGGAGGATTTGCCCGATCCCCTGGAATTTGAGCCGGTGATTGCGGGCCAAGGTGAATGGTTGAATACCTCTATCTACGTCTTTACCCCTGATGCTCCTTTTGCCGGGGGCGTGACTTACCGGGCCAAGGTGACTGCCGGGTTACAGGATATCTCCGGGGCACTCCTGGCCGAAGACTATGTCTGGGAGTTCGCCATTGCCCCGCCGGAGATTGTGTGGGCACAGCCTTATGAGGATAGTACCTTGGTGGATATTTACACGCCGGTTATCTTGGAGTTTAACCAGCCGGTTACCCCGGAGTCGGTACAGCGCGCATTTAGCCTTAAATCTGCCGGGTTGTTTGGCGGAGAGGTAAACGGCAATTTTCAGATTCAGGGCAATACCGTTACCTTTACCCCCACCCAGGCATTGAGCTTTGATACCCAGTACACGGTTAATGTGGAAGCCGGTGTCCAATCTGTGTCCGGGGGCGAGGGGATGCGGGAAGCGGTCACATGGTCCTTTAGAACTGTCCCTTTGCCGGAGATTGTGTCCACAGAGCCTTCTAACGGCCAGCGTAATGTCCCGGCCTATACCGATTTCCGCATTGTTTTCAATACCCCCATTGACCCGGAGACGGTGATGCCCAATATCAGTATGACGCCGTCGTTCTCACCTACCCAGGTCTATACCTACTTCTCCACCTATGACAACACCTTTGTCCTGGGCTTTGGGGTACAGCCGTCTACGGATTACACTGTTGTTATTGGGGATGGTATTGCCGATCCCTATGGCAACACTATTCCTAGGGGGCGCACCGTTAAGTTTACCACCGGTCCCCTGGACCCTAATTACTGGCTGCAAGTGCCGGATATGGTGGGCACGTATGACGCAGCACAGCCGGCCCAGGTGGTTTTGGGCTATTTGAATATCAACCGTGTGAACCTGCGCCTCTATAAGATGTCTAAGACCGCTTTGTTCTCCTCGTACTGGGATTGGGAGGAGAACCTCGCCGAAGATGGGGAACTGCTGCGTGATTGGTCGCTCCCCCTGGAATCTGTCCTTAACAAGCGTTCCTTTATAGCCATCCAGCTTTCCGAAAGTGCGGATGGCAGATTGGACCCGGGTGTCTATTTCCTGGATGTCGAGGCCCCACAGCTAGACTCGGAACGCTACTACTATAATGCCCAACATGTGTTGGTGGTTTCCGACTTTAATGTGACGTTGAAAGTCTCGCCTGATGAGGCTGTGGTCTGGGCTACTGATTTAACCAGTGGTGACCCGGTTCCTGACCTGGAACTCACATTTATGGAAATCTACGGTGGCCCGTTGGGTAAAACTACCACCGGTGCCGACGGTGTGGCCCGGCTGGAACTCCCCCAGGACCATAACACGGTGCTGGCCTACAGCGAAAGTCCCTTCGTCGCCATCTCCGAGGACTGGGGCCGGGGTATCAGCCCGTGGGACTTTGGAATGGGTGAAGGCGTGTATGAGCAGGCTTACCGGACCTATATTTATACCGACCGCTCTATCTACCGGCCCGGCCAGACCGTCAACTTCAAGGGTGTGATCCGTGCCGAGGATGATGCGGCGTTCAGCCTGCCCGGTATGCGCGAAGTGGATGTGATGATACGTAGCGCCACCTATGAAGAGGTCTTTAATGAGACCCTGCCGGTCAGCGATTTGGGAACCTTTGATGGCACCTTTACATTGGAAGATGGTGCGCCTCTGGGCCAATATGCCATTGTAGTGATGATCCATGACCACTATGCAGAGGAGTACTTTACCGTTGCCGCTTACCGTGCTCCTGAATTCGAGGTAACCGTTGACATTGCTATCCCTGAAGTCCAGCAGGGTGATGATATTGAAGCCACCCTGGCGGCGGCCTATTATTTCGGTGGCCCGTTGGCCGATACCGGGATAACATGGAATATCTTAGAAGAGAGCTACCGCTTTACGCCATCCTGGGGTGGGGGCTATAGTTTCAGCGATGTTGATGATCCTTATATCTGTTTTGATTGCTGGTGGTGGTATCGTGAGCCAACTGCCTCGGAACCAATTCTCAGTGGTTCTGGGACTACGGATGCCAATGGTGAGTTACAAATCAGTATTGATGGTGCTGAACTGAAGGAACTGCTTACCAAACATGGCTCCCGGTTGATTATTGAAGCCACAGCTACCGGACCGGACAACCAGGAAATCGCCGGGCGTTCTAGTGTTATCGTCCATCCGGGATCTCACTACTTCGGCCTGCGTGCCCAGGACTATGTCGGGGATGCCGGGAAAGAGAACGCCATTGATTTAGTGGCGGCGGATTGGAGTGGTGAGCGATTGGCAGATAAAGAAATCGAGGTCGCCTTCTACCGCTATGAATGGATCAACGTTTTCAAAGAGAATCAGTTCGGTGGTGGTTATTGGGATTGGGATACCGAGGAGACTTTGGTTGAGACGGTCCGTGTGACCACGGATTCCCTTGGCGAAGCTGTCGCCATCTTTGTGCCGGAAGAGGGCGGCACCTATCACGTTGTCGCTACCCCGGCTAATCCTGACTCTCGGACTGAGAAAATCCGCTCTTCCATCTTTATCTGGGTTGCCGGTGAGGATAATGTCTCCTGGCGACGTGAGAACCACGACCGCATCAATCTGATTAGCGATAAGTCCGCTTACCAGGTGGGTGAGACAGCGGAAATTTTGATTCCCGCGCCCTTTGATGGCCCCTATACCGCGTGGGTGACGGTGGAGCGCAGCGGCGTGCGCCGTCATGAGGTGCTGCGCCTGGAGAGCAACAGCGCCGTCTACTCATTGCCAATTACCGCAGAGGATATCCCCAATATCTATGTCTCGGTCGTCTTGGTCAAGGGCCGTGGTGCTGATGCCTATGCCGACTTCAAGATGGGACTTTTGCCTTTAGCGGTTGAGTTGGCCCCCAAGGAACTTATGTTGGAGGTTGAATCTGGTGTGGAGCAGGCCGAGCCGGGTGAGTCGGTTACTTATACGGTGACCGCGAAGTTACCCAATGGAGAACCGGCGGCTAATACGGAACTCTCCCTGGATGTTGTGGATAAGGCGGTGCTCGCGTTGCAACCCCGGAGCAATGACATTTTAAGCTACTTCTACGCCCGCCGTGCCCTACAGGTGCGGACGGCCAGCGGGTTAAGTGTGGCCGTTAATCGCTATCTTGAGGAACTCCGTGAGGATTTAGATGAGGAGCTCCAATATGCCGGTTCGCGGATGGCAAATGGTGAAGTCCTCGAAGAAGCTGTTCTTAGCTTCGCGGCGGATGGCGCTGGTGAGATGCCCGCGATGGAAGCTCCTGCTCCTTCGGCGACGATGGCGATGGAGAAAGAGGCCGGTTTTGCCCAGAGTATAGCTCCACCAGCAGGTGTGGATATTCGCACCGAGTTTGCCGATACTGCCTTCTGGCAGCCTTACGCCGTCACCGACAGCCGTGGCCAAGTGGAGTTCACCGTTGAGATGCCTGATAACCTTACCACGTGGGTGGTGCGGGGGGTCGGGTTGGATGCCCAGACCCAGGTTGGTGAGGGTACGGCAGATCTCGTTACTGCTAAACCTTTGATGGTCCGGCCTGTTGCCCCTCGATTCTTCGTGGTGGAAGATCGTGCCCAGCTTGGGGCTAATATCACTAATAACACCGGTCAGGATTTGGAAGTTGAGGCCAGTCTCAGTAGCGAGGGCGTGGCTATTGAAGCTGCTACGCCACCGCGCCAACTCGTTACGATCCCTGCCCATAGTGAAACCCGGGTTAATTGGTGGGTGGTGGTTGATGATGTCGAGGAAACACAACTGATCTTCAGTGCCGTTGCCGACGATCCTACACCCGGCTCAGGGCGTACCTATAGTGATGCCAGCAAGCCCCGCCTGACTACCGGTGAGGATGGTGCGCTGTTGGTTTTCCGTTACACGACCCCTGATATTGTCGGGACTGCCGGGCAACTGATTGAGGAAGGTTCCCGTACTGAGGCCATCGGATTGCCGCCTAACTTCGATGAGCGGCGTGGACAGTTGACGGTGCAGCTTGATCCTAGCCTGGCCGCCGGGATGCAGGATGGCTTGGACTACCTGGAACACTATGAATATGAGTGTACCGAGCAGACCGTAAGCCGCTTCTTGCCTAATGTGTTGACCTACGCCGCGCTGCAATCCCTGGGTATTGATGACCCAGAACTGGCCGAAAAGCTCCCTGACCTGGTGCAAGAGGGGCTGGAAAAGCTCTATCAACAGCAGAACCCCGACGGCGGTTGGAGTTGGTGGTATGATGCAGATGGCGCTCGCAGCAATGTCCATGTCAGTGCTTACGTAGTTTTCGCTCTGGTAAAGGCACAACAGGCAGATATCGCGGTGTCCCAAGACGTATTGCAAAAGGGAATCTCTTACCTTGAGGGTCAGTTAATATCGAAGAAGGACATTCAGAACTTCCGGGATGCTAACCGGCAGGCCTGGTTGCTCTACGTTTTGGCCGAGGCCGGCAGCAATCAAGCGCAAGCCTTGGATACTCTCTTTGAGAACCGTGAGAAGCTTAGCTACTATGCCCGTGCTTACCTGGCCCAGGCACTGTGGCTTGAGGATGAGGGCGATACCCGTTTGAGTACGCTGCTCTCAGACCTCAACAATGATGCTATTCTCAGTGCTACCGGTGCCCATTGGGAAGAATCGGCCTATGACTGGTGGGCGATGAATACCGATACCCGCTCTACGGCCATTATCCTTGATACCTTGGTGAAGTTAGATCCCGATAATGCCTTGTTGCCTAATGTGGTGCGTTGGCTGATGGTCGCACGGGAGGCGGGCATTTGGGAGACTACCCAGGAGACCGCCTGGGCGTTGATCGCTCTCACCGATTGGATGGTGGAGACCGGGGAACTGGATGCCGACTATGTCTACGGCTTGTATCTCAATGATGTCGAGCAGGGAACCAGTGCGGCGACCCGTGAGAATATCCGCGAGAGCCTCAAGGTCGAGGTTCCGGTCTCGGAACTGGACCCTGAGGCCCTTAATACCCTGACTATTGCCCGTTCAGAGGGTCCCGGGCGACTCTACTACACAGCCCATTTGGAGGTCTACCAGCCGGTTGATGAGGTAGAACCTGCGGACCGGGGTATCATTGTCTCCCGGCGTTACACCCTGGCGGATTGTGAGGATGATTTTGGTGACCGTGTTGCCTGTCCGGAGGCCCGTGAGATTAAGCTGGGGGATGTGGTGCGTGTGGATTTGACCATTATTGTCCCCCACGACCGCTACTATGTGTTTGTTGAAGACCCGCTCCCTGCTGGTGGTGAGGCTATCGACACCGGCCTGGCGACCACTAGTCTCTTGGCGATGTCTCCCACACTACATCGTGAAAACTCCCGTTATTGGTGGTGGTGGCACTGGTACAGCCGCTCCGAACTGCGTGATGAGAAAGTTGTTCTCTTTGCCGAATATTTATCCAAGGGTACCTACGAATACAGTTATACCTTCCGCGCTACCTTGCCTGGTGATTTCCACGTTATGCCCACCGTCGCCCAGGAATTCTACTTCCCTGAAGTCTTTGGCCGCAGCGATGGCCGTTTACTGACCATCGTCGAATAAACTAACCCTAGGTGCAACGCACTTTCTTAAGTGCCACTTTATTAAGTGCGTTGCACCTTTTTTTCTGTTACTTTTTTATCCTGGATGATTTACAAAGTTCTCCAGGAGTTTTTCCCCTTTTTGACATGCTCCCACTGCGACTTATAATGTGTTTGGTACCAAAAGCCTCGTTGATTGGTGCCTATATACACGTGTATTTATTAGCATTTAACACTGACAACACACAAGACAGTATTTTAGAATTAAGATCACTGAAGACAGGATGTTAAAGATAGGTGTTCTCTTATTTAAAAGGAGGCTTTATGCACATCGCATTTATTAACCCGCAGGGGAATTTCGACCCCCATGATAGTTATTGGACCGCCCATCCTGATTTTGGTGGGCAGCTCGTCTATGTCAAACAGTTGGCCATCGCTATGAGCGAACTTGGTCATACTGTAGACATTCTGACCCGCCAGATTATTGACCCCGAATGGCCGGAATTCTCGGCGCAATTCGACGCTTATCCTGACGTGCCAGGTGTGCGTATCGTTCGCCTCCCGGCTGGCCCCCCTGAATTTCTGCGCAAAGAATTGCTCTGGCCCCATCTTATACGAGATTGGGTTCCCAATATCCTGGAATTCTATGAGTCTGAGGGTCGCTATCCTGATGTTATGACCGCTCACTATGGTGACGGTGGATTGGTGGCCGCCTTAATCAATGAGAAAACCGGCATCCCCTTTACTTTTACCGCTCATTCCCTGGGGGCGCAGAAGATGGATAAGATGCATATCAACCGCCAAAACCTTAAAGAATTTAATGCCCATTACTTCTTTACCCAGCGTATTATGGCGGAACGGCTAGGGATGAATCATTCCCTGGTCAATATCACCAGCACCTCCCAGGAACGCTATAACCAATACTCCCATAATGCCTATCGCGGTGCAGTTGATCCCACCGATGATGCACATTTTGCCGTAGTTCCCCCAGGTGTCGCCATGCATATCTTTGACCGTGCGACTCACTTTGCCCGTGAGGATGCTGTCCATACCCGTATTCGCAAGATGTTGGACCGGGACTTGATACCGGAGCGACTATCCCTCCCGTGTATTGTGGCGTCCAGCCGTCTTGATCCCAAGAAGAACCATATCGGCCTGGTGCGGGCCTTTGCCGCCAGTCCCGAACTGCGCCAGCGAGCTAACCTGGTTATTATCACCGGCTCGTTGGAGAATCCCCTTGATGATTACGAAGATGCCAGTCCAGGGGAGAAATCTGTGTTAAATAGTATTATGGCGGAGGTTGAACGCTATGACTTGCGCGGCCAGATATCCATGTTCGCTCTCTTTGGACAGTTGGAGTTAGCCGCCGGCTATCGCTTCTTTTCCGAGTTACATTCGGTCTTCTGTCTGACTGCGTTATACGAGCCTTTTGGTCTGGCCCCCCTGGAGGCTATCGCCTCTGGTTTGCCGGCTGTTGTCACTAAGTTCGGTGGCCCCAGTGAAAGCCTGCGAGAGGGAGATGCGGAGTATGGGGTGCTCGTTGACCCCACCGATCCCCAGGAAGTAGGACGGGGGTTGTTTTCCTTGATAAGTGATCCTGAAAATTGGCAACACTACGCCGAGGCCGGTTACCAACGGGTGCTTTCTCGTTATACTTGGCAGCGCACTGCTGAGGGTTACTTAGCGGCCATTATTCAAAGAGCTTCATCATTGCAAGTAACAACCGCTAAAGAATCCGTTATGCCGAGCGCAGTCGAGCCGTCCGTCATACCGAGCGCGGCCGAGCCGTCCGTCATGCCGAGCGCGGCCGAGCCGTCCGTCATGCCGAGCGAAGTCGAGGCATCTAGACCTTTCGGCAAGCTCAAGGCAGGCTCCTTCGACTACACTCAAGAT
>JAFGKB010000185.1 GCA_016928755.1 Anaerolineae bacterium
ACCAGCTACGCCCGCGCCTGGCACAGCGGCGAGAACTACGGTGTAGAGATACGCGGTCCCATAGAAGGGGATGATTTTGCTCGTTCCTTCGAGAGCCGTGAGCATATGGAGCACATCCCCCGTTTGGTAGTCACCTACCATATGCCGGAGTTGGCGGGCCATGTTTACGAGGGCGAGGTGGGGGATGAAACTCAGCCGGTTGAGGGCGCGACGGTGGCTCTCTATGGAGCCAATAACCCGTATCCGGACGAAGGGACTTTTATCATTAGCACCACCACCGGGGCCGATGGGGCCTATGGATTAGAGACCACCGGTGCTTATGAGTTTTACCACATCCGCAGCCGGGGGCTGCCCGGTTATGTGGATAACGGCGCGACGACTTTGAGTGGCACGGTCAGGAGCGATAACTGGATCGAGTATGTTATCCCTTTGAGCGAGCGACTTCTGACCGGCAACAACTTCTGGAAGCGTGCACTGCGGCTATCCGGCTACGTCTACGCCGGGGCGGTGGGTAATACGGATGCGCCTATTGAGGGTGTGACCCTGGGCCTCTACTGTTCCGGTAACACCACGGATCTGGGCACCGAGTTCCTGACCACGACCACTAATGCTCAGGGATGGTACGGTCTCTTGGCCTATGAGGAGTGCCCTTACTACAATATCGTGGAGGTCGATCCAGCCGAATATGTCTCCGTGGGCGCGGAGTCGCTTGGGGGCACGGTGATTGACGCGAACCGGATTCTCTATGGCAACCTGTTAGAGGCCGGTGTCCTGGACGGCAATAACTTTTGGGATGAACCCCCCGGCGCTGTGCTGGCTTTTGTCGCCGGTCCGGATATAGTGGGGATTACGCCTGACTCCGCCATGATTACCTGGGAGACCAACCGTGCCGCCAGCGGCGCAGTTTATTATGATACCTGGGCAGGGCGTTATGAAAACCGGAGCGTTGACGAAGAACTGCTTACGCACCACAGTTTTACCCTGACAAACCTCACCCCGGCCACCACCTACCACTTCTTCGTGCAGTCCATTGATGAGCGGAGCGACGTTTTAGAGAGCCGTTCCCGTAGTTTTGAGACGCTCCCACCGCCGGACACCGAAGACCCGACCGTGGTGTTAGGTGAACCGGAGGTCTACCGGGATGTGGTGACCGTGACGGCGACCGCTGAGGATAATGTGGGCGTGGAGAAGGTGGAGTTCTATCTCGACGGCGAGTTGCTGCTTACCGACTACGCGCCGCCCTATATCTGCCAACTCGATACGGTCCGGTATTTGAACGGCGAACATATACTGTTGGCGCGGGCCTATGACCTCTCCGGACGAACTATTATAGATGACCGGGGGATTGATATTGTGAACCGGATTGACACAACCGCGCCCACGGTGGTGATAGATTCACCCACTGCCGGCATAACCATCTCCGGCACGTTTAACGTGAATACCACCTTGACCGATGATGTAGGCGTCTTCCGGGCCTACTTCTACGTGGATGGTGTGTTGAAGGGTCACCGGTTATTCCCCGCGAATACCACCAATACCACGGCCCAGTTTGCCCTGGATACCACCGAATTGAGCAATGACGACCACCGCATCGGCGTGCGTGTCTATGACACAGAATTTAAGTCCGGGCTTGATACCGTCGATATCGTTGTGAATAACCCGCCGCCGGAGCCGGAACCTAAGCTGGTGCTCACAGGGCACTCTGCTACCCGTTACCAGAACAGCTTCAGTATTAAGCTGGTGGTCAAGAATGTGGGCACCGCCACGGCCTCGGATGTCCAGCTCCGTGATTCATCCGTTGCCTTCCAGGCCACCTCACGGATGGATTTGGTGAACGGCCCGGCTGAGTATACAGCCTATTTTTACCCGGACTCTATGACCGGGGAATGTGTGATCGAGAGCCTGGCCGATATCGCTCCGGGGCAATCTCTCACCTATACTTATGGAGCCGTGCCGGTGTTGGTACATCCCAAGCCGCCTACGCCCGCTATCGGTACGGTAGTGCGGCTGTCTTACAAGTCACCGGGGGGGACTACCTATTCCAATGAGCTTAAGATCCCCGTTGCCCAGACCACCGGCGGTGAGACCATCGTGACGGCCTACGACAACGCGCTAAAACAGGCCGATTACCTGATTGTTACCAACCCCCGGCGTCTGTTGTGGAATGACCTGCCCCATAGTTTCTTTGGGACTGATGTCTTTCCCTTGCTTTCAGAGATGGCCCAGTTGGCAATTTTCAACGACGGGGTATTGGGCTATTTGGATGTCAATGACCGGAATGTGCTAGATGCCCTGATTGTGCCTTCCGGGACCTGGGGCAAGCGGCTCCACCCGGATTTCAGGACGGCGGCCCAGGGCTATATGTTGATTGTGGGGGAGACGGAGATTATCCCATCCTGGCTCAGCACCGGCTGGAACATGCACTGGTCGAATTTCGCCTGTACCACCGATCAGGTGGACCTTACTGATCTTCCCTATGCCGATACCACCGGGAATGGTGCGCCAGAGTTGATAGTGGGACGCATTATCGGCAATACCGCGCAAGACCTGACCCATGCAATCCAGACCAGCAACCGCGTCTATGCCGGGTATACGGGCTATGGGTTCGACCGCTCTGACGCGCTTTTAGTGAGCGGGACCGATGGCAACACCAGCATCCAGAATACCTTCAAGAGCTTTGTCACCGACACTCTTAAAATTATCCAAAGTGAGTTCTCCGTGGATGTGCTGCACTGGAGCGCTATTGCATCTACCCAACGGGTGACGGAGTTTAGAAATAACACCGGGGGACAGGATGTGGTCTGTTACCAGGGACATGGCGGGCCGGATTCCTGGGGGCCGCTAAATACCACGGACTTCCCCGGCACTCTCTTTGTACCTCCCATCAGCTTCGGTACCAACAATCCCCTTGTGCTAGGTTGGGCTTGTCTCACCGGTTCCTATGAGACCCACTCGGCCAATGCCCCTTGCGGGGATTTTGGCGGTGGGGATGATAACCTGGCCGAGGCATTCTTCGATAGCGGAGCCGCCGTCTATATCGGTTCCACCGAGGTTTCTCCTATCAACCAGAATGTACCCGCCGGGAAGGCGTTCTTCAATACATGGTGGGGACCCTATACCACCGTAGGTAAGGCCCTCACCGACCTCAAGCGTGACCGTTGGGGCCATAGCCATTCTTGGCGCTTCTGGGTCACGGAATACAACCTCTACGGCGATCCCAAATATGGAGCCGCGCCTCCAGGACGGGCTGTCAACACCACCGTCCAGGTTGCAACAGAACCACAGGCATCGGTGATAATCACGATTCCCGACTATGTCGTGACTGCACAGAATGGATGGGATTATGTTGAGATACCCGGCGGCGAGGTCTTGTTGGAGCACGAAGGCTACCGGATTCCCTACTACGCAGCTACTTACACTTATCCTGATGGGTATGAGATACAGGATGTGGTCTTAACCGCTCGTGACGATGTAATAACGGCCACCGGCTTGTCCATTCCCACCGTCACCAACTTAATCGCCGCGCCCTATGCTCCCAATATCCCGCGTGCAACGGCGGAGTGGTTACCGGGGAAAGAACCGTATGAGTGGTCGGTGCTGGATAACCCCGATGGCAGCAGTGTCCTGAGCCTGATTCTCTATCCCTTTGAGTATAATCCCGCGACTACTGACGTGCGTTTCTATAGAGACTATGCTTTTGACATCGACTACCTGACATCAACCGTCTCGTTGGCGGCTCTAAGCGTAGATCAGCCTGAATATGTGATGGGGGATCCCCTCACCGTCTCCGTCGAAATCAGCAACACCGGTACGCCCTTGGATGTGGTGCTCAATGCCCAAGTACGGGACTATGGCAGCGATATGGTAGTGGGCGGGTTAGCTCTCCACACCCTCCAGGGTTTGCAAGGCTTGGCGACCTTTGACTTCGGCTGGCCCGGCGGTGAGTTTGAACCGGGCTACTACTATGTGGAGGTGCAGGCCGAGGACTCTCAGGGCGATATCCTGGACCGCCGGACTCAGCACTTCCGCTTGGGGACCTATGCCGGGCTAATTACCCACTTTGCAGCGACCCCAGAACAGTTTGAGATTGGGGACACGGTGGATTTCTCATTGGTCTTCAACAATACCGGTTCGTTGCCGCTTACCGGGACAGCAGTGGTTAACGTGCAAAGTGCTGTCAGTAATGCGGTGGCTGCTTTTGCCTATCCCATCGCGGGACTGGAACCGGGTAACGATGTGCGCTTTGATGATGTCTGGGATACCTCCGGGGTAGAGCCAGGGACCTACCGGTTGCTAGGTTATGTGCTCTATGACAGTATGGCTACCGCCCCGGTGACGGCTACCTTAACCTCCACCGGCGCGCTCTCTGGCACTCGTTACGTGGCTTCCTCTGGCACTGATACCGGCAATGACTGTACCAGCCCTGGGACACCCTGTGCCACACTCCAACACGCGGTGGATGCTGCGGCGCCGGGGGATGCCGTCTATATGGCCGGTGGAACCTATACCGGAATTACCGGGATTACGAAGACCGTGGCAATTACCGGTGGCTATGCCGCCGGCTTTAGCGAACACGACCCGGAGACATACCCCACGATCCTGGATGCCCAGTGGAGCGGCTCGGTTATCACGATTGCGGATGCGGGCACGGTGCAACTCGCGTACTTGACCCTGACGCATGGCGACGGAACCGGTAATTGTGATTCCGGTTGTGGTGGTGGCATCTCCGCCGCCGGCACCGACCTCTATGTAAACCACTGTGTGATTACGGATAATGTGGGGCGCACTTCATCTGGTTGGGGTTCCGGGGGTGGTATCTATGTGGAGGCCTACGGTGGACGTTATGTGGAAATCGTATATAGCCAAGTTATCAGTAATACGGCTAACACCGACTCGCCGGGGCGAGGTGGTGGCATCATAATCTTGGGGGGTACGGCGCAGTTGGCTTACAATGAAATCCGGGACAATGTCGCCGGTTCCAGTGACGGTGGCGGTATCTACCTGGGTGGGCTGATGACCTCGGCGGAGGTATTGGATAATGTAATCGCCAATAACCAGGGGCGCAGCGGAGGAGGGCTTATGCTTGATGGAGTTGCGACGGCCAATATCTTCGGAAATCAGATTGTGAGGAACCAGACAGATTCTATCGGTGGCAGCGGGGTATGGATGATTGGTGGCGCGGCACATTTCTCCAGGAACGTCGTGATGAGCAATACCACCGGCAGCGGGCTGCGCCTGAAGTACCACGCCGTGGTGACCTTGAGCAACAACCTCATCGCGAACAATAGCCGGGGGATCGATGTGCTGTCTGCCTCGCCCTCGCCTACGCAAACGGCGCAACTGATTAACAACACCATCGTAGATAACAATGACAACGGCATAAGTTTGTTTGATTATGCCAAGCTCACGGTAACCAACACCTTAATTGCGGGCCATCCCACCGGCATTTACCTGGGCAATCCTCTGAGTGCTACTCTCTCAGTTGCTACCAGTCTCCTGTGGAACAGTGACACCTTCACAGATGGACAGAATCTCATTATCGCCGACCCGCTGTTAACGCCGGACTATCGTCTATATACCGGCTCCCCGGCGCTAGATGCCGGGCTTACCATTCCCTGGCTCACCACCGACATTGAGGGCATCGCGCGTCCCCAGGCCAGCGGCTACGACATCGGCGCGTATGAGGGAGACGTGCCCCTGCCGGATCAATGGTACGTCTACCTCCCCCTCATCTTGCGTTAACAAACCCATTCAGAGAAATATAACTTTCCGTGTTGTTACCCTAAGGCCCCGTCCTTGGGAGTATTTGCGCGGGAAATGATTCCCTTACAGACCCTATGGGAAATCCAGATTTAATCAATGAGACCTTGACAACAGAACATTTGTTCGTATAATGAAGTTAAGAACGGTTAAAGTTATGGATGCATTAAAGAAATTGCAATTGCTAGGCCCGGCAGCTAATCTAGAACCGGCTGAAGATGTGAATTTAGTGGGGAAACACAGTCCCCCACCTATCACACCTGAAGCTCTAGCCGGCTGTATCCACCACGCGGCCACACCAAAGGGACGTATCCCCCTGCTGAAGACATTACTGAGTTCAGCTTGTGAGCAAAATTGCGCTTATTGTCCCTTCCGTATGGGACGGGACTTTCAAAGGGCAACCTTCACACCGGATGAATTAGCCAGGTTGTTCCTCAAGATTCACCAACAAGGCATTGCTAAAGGTATATTTCTGAGTTCGGCAATTGTGGGTGGTGGGCCACGTACCCAAGACCGGATTCTGGCTGCGGCAGAAATTCTACGTGTAAACTATAAGTACCGGGGATACCTCCATGTGAAGATTATGCCCGGGGCAGAGAAAGACCAGATAGCTGCCGCGATGCAATGGGCAGATAGGGTCTCCATTAACCTGGAAGCGCCAAACGCACAACGGCTGACTCAGTTAGCACCCCAGAAGCAATTTTCAGAGCAGCTTTTCGAGCGTCTAAAATGGATTCACGAACTACGCCAGACTGCACCTCACGCACCTAGCGCGACCACACAATTCGTCGTCGGGGCGGCAGGTGAGAGCGATTTGGAGCTACTTAATACCACCGGGCATCTGTATGACCAGATGGGACTAGCACGGGTTTATTTCAGTCGCTTCAGCCCGATTTCGGATACGCCACTGGAAAATGTCTCCCCCACCTCACACCAGCGGGAACAAAGACTATACCAGGCTTCATTTTTACTACGAGATTACGGCTTCAGCGTAGAAGAGATGCCCTATGACCACGAGGGGAACTTACCACTCAATGAGGATCCCAAATTAGTCTGGGCGGAACAAAATCTGAAAGACCTACCGGTAGAACTGAATACGGCAGATCGTACTCAATTATTACGGATTCCAGGAATTGGCCCGCTAGGTGCGGAACGCATCTTGAGAGCCAGAAACCAAGGTAAATTACGCGACCTAAGTACATTGCATAAACTGGGGGTGGCCACCCAACGTGCTGCGCCCTTTATTATACTTAACGGGCTGCGCCCGGCACACCAGCTTACGCTCTGGCCAACGTAGTTAATCATCAAAACCGACATCTTCACTGATAAGTACAATCCAGCCATCATCCAAGCGCACCCGCCCCTGCTGGCGCAAACGTACAAGCGCGCGGTTGACACTCTCGCGACTGGTTCCCACCAATGCTGCCAACTCTTGTTGGGTCATCGGGAGTGCAATTCGGATGCCGTCAGGCTCTGGACGACCGGCCCACTGTGCCAAACGGTGCAGCCGGCGTATAAGGCGTTCTGAGACCGGCAATGAAGCCAACCCCTCTGCATCCTCTGTCGTAGAGCGCAACCGGGAACTGAGGGCACGCAGTAAACTAAGGGCTAGTTGTGGAGACCGTTGGACACCACGGAGGACCGTCTCCTGGTAAAGTTCTAACGTATGGGTTTCCTCAACCGCCTCTATACTGGCAGAACGAGGCAAATCCTCGAATAGTGCCATCTCACCGACTATCTCACCAGGCCCCAATATAGATATTGCCAGCTCGCGACCGTCTTCGCCCTGCACAAATACTCTAACCCGGCCTTTTGTGATAATATGACAAGTCCGTCCAGGGTCACCTTGAAAGAAGACCAATTCCCCCTCTTGAAAGATTCGATTATGTGCTTCTTCAGCCAAGAAACGCAGCATATCATCATTCAAGTCACTAAAGAGAGGTATTGAGCGTAGAAAACGCATCTGTTTAACTGGATTATCTGCCATATGCACTCGGTATCCTTGGTTTAAAACACTTGCCGCCTGCCCGGTACATGCTAATTGTAACCTTGTCCCCATCATTTGCAACCTCCTCCCAATTCACACAATTAACCTTAGTAGTAAACCCACCAATGTCGCCAACAACACACTTAATAGTGTCTCCGCCCAATGGGTAGTTAACTGAACCAAAACCCCTAAACCGTTCTTCTGTATACTGCAATAGACCATACGCCGGGGTAATAAGACCAATGGAATAAGCGCGAATTGCCCGGCAAAGGCTAAACTGGCAATCAGAACCCGCTCAAACATCGGTGCGGCTTTCTCCCCCTGCCCCAAGGGAGGCGCGGCATCCTCACCCCAAATACCTCGTACCAGGAAACGTAACAGCACCCAAGAAGGTTGTAGTAACAGCAGATACCCCAGGACAAATGCCAGTAGCCGCATATCAGGGCGCAGAGGGAGACCATAGAAACGTATGACCTGATAAGATGCGCCACTTTTTATCACAACCATGAGTATCACAATCATATGGGCTACCTGGTCAGTTATAAACCAGATTAACTCCCAGGTTACATCTTTAGCGTGAATGAGTCGCGCCTTAATAACGTCAATCACCGTATGGACAATGCCGATCAGTAGAGCATAAGACCACCATCCGGGATCGACCAGTATCGCGCAAATCACGGTTACCAGTGTGACAATTCCACCATGAGCCAGGACACCCCATAGTGAGCGGGCCTTCCAACGCGCGATAAAGTTAAATTGAAAAAGATAATCACCTAACAAATGAGCTAAGAGCATCATAGATAACATTTCACACCTCCTGCCAAGATTTCCCTTTCTTATTTAATAGGATACAAGGTCGGAGTGGATTTGCCAATGACACACGTCACACCCCTTAAAAATTCGAGGAACAACAAGTATTTTTGGAAAAGGAAGATATGACTTAATAGGCAGGATGGAAAATAAAGACAGCCCCTGTGAGAATCTCACGAGGGCTGTCTTAAAAGGCAAAAGAGAAAGGTCTACCAGTTCAGATTAGGAAATGCATCCATACCGGCGTAGACGGCTTCGTCGCCCAGTTCCTCTTCAATGCGCAGAAGCTGGTTATACTTAGCAACACGATCAATACGGCAAGGGGCACCGGTCTTAATCTGACCAGTGTTCAGGGCAACGGCCAGGTCAGCAATCGTGGAGTCATCGGTCTCACCGGAGCGGTGAGAGACAACGGCGGTCCAGTTATGCTTGTGGGCCATACGCACCGCAGCAATGGTCTCTGTGAGCGTACCAATTTGGTTTAACTTAATCAGGACAGAGTTACAGTTCTTTCCCTTAATGGCCCGTGCAATGCGCTCGGTGTTGGTAACCAAAATATCGTCTCCCATAACCTGAATTTTGTCGCCCATACGCTCAGTCATCAGGCGGAAGCCTTCCCAGTCATCCTCAGCCAGGCCATCTTCGATACTGATAATGGGATATTTCTCAACCCAGTCAGCATAGAACTCAACCATCTCTTCACTGCTGAGAACACGGCCCTCTTTCTTGAGGTCGTACTTGCCATCCACGTAAATCTCCGAAGCAGCGGGGTCCATAGCAATGTAGATATCCTTGCCGGGTTCATAACCGGCTTTCTGGACAGCTTCCAAGATTAGCTCAACAGCTTCTTCATTGGCCTTGAGGCTTGGTGCGAAACCGCCCTCATCACCCACGCCCACAGCATAGCCCTTAGACTTCAAAACCGACTTCAAAGCGTGGTAGGTCTCTGCCCCCCAACGCAAAGCCTCAGAGAAGGATGACGCTCCCAGAGGCATAACCATAAACTCCTGAAAGTCGGGACCATCAACAGCATGCTTCCCCCCATTGAGAATATTCATCATTGGTACAGGAAGCATATGGGCGTAGACACCGCCAATGTAGCGATAGAGGGGCAGGCCAACATGTAAAGCCGCCGCTTTGGCTACAGCCAAGGAAACACCCAAGATCGCATTGGCTCCTAATTTAGATTTATTGGGAGTACCATCCAGGGCCAGCATAATTTCATCCACACCCTTCTGGTCAATAGCGAGCCAACCTAACAACTCATCAGCGATAATAGTGTTGACATTCTCCACTGCCTGGAGAACACCTTTGCCGTTATAGCGACTTTTGTCACCATCACGCATTTCCAACGCCTCGTGTACACCGGTCGATGCACCAGAGGGAACCGCAGCACGTGCAAACGTGCCATCTTCGAGGTAAACATCAACCTCAACAGTAGGATTGCCACGGGAGTCAAGAATCTCACGGGCAATAATCTCTTCAATGTAGGACATACTTAGCCTCCTAGAAATTATAGAGCTAAACAGATTGATATTGGATTCAGCCAACATGGCATCAGCCAAATGTATAATAGCACCAAAAATAAAAGATACAAGGGTGAAAATGTGAAGCGTGATGCGTGAAGCGTGATGCGTGATG
>JAFGKB010000186.1 GCA_016928755.1 Anaerolineae bacterium
CTGGTCGCTTGCGCGGACTTGGCAGTCCGCAATGTTAATATTCGTTTTTCTTCACGTCTCATTTTGTGTTATACTGAAACTGTAAATAACAGTGTTTTTATAAGTTGTAAGTATAGATTAAAAAGGGTAGGTATTTTATGACTGTTGATTATGAACAATTAGAAGCTATCCTGGTACAGCTTACGCCTGACGAAAACCAATCTGTTTTGCACTTTGCAGAGTTTCTACTTCAACAGAAACAAGTCCCAGTTAATAAACGTATGGCCCGGCGTAAAGTGAGCGCGTGGCTGGTGCGTGACGTTGGTAATTTATTGTTGGGAGGAGATCCAGAGTATCTTGCTGGCGAGCGTTCGCTGTGGCGGGTTCCTGTATTGGTTACACATCCACGCCGTGGTTGTGCTGCATTTGTCGATGTGGATGCATATACTGGTGATTTGCTAGTTACAGAAGACACCCCAGAAGAGATACGTCGTAATGTCCAAACATTTCTTGCCAGTACCACATCGAATTGAGGCGTTTGCTGGCGGTTGTTTGCCGGCCTGTTGCCAGATGGCATTAGCCTATTGTGGTATTTCAAAAACGCAAACTTTTATTGCTTCTAAACTCAAGTATATTGCGGGTGTAGGTACACCGGCTAGAAATATTGTATTTTTAGATAGCTTGGGTGTTTCGGTTATGTGGTATGAAACCGGAAGTTTAAAGGCATTACAACAAGCCTTGGCGGAATATATGGTTCCAGTAGTGTTTGTGCGTACTGGGGAACTGCCATATTGGGAACTGGACACGCCTCATACTGTAGTTGTAGTTGCAATTGATATAGAAACTGTTTATGTGAATGACCCTGCCTTTGATACAGTTCCGATTTCTGTACCCGTTGGGGATTTTCAGTTAGCCTGGGATGAGTTTGAGGGGCAATGGGCAGCTATTCAATGTCTGTGATTGTCTAATTATGTAATGAGAGGGAAATGTCATGACTCAAGTAATTATTAAACCGGCGACAGCAGCCAATGTAAGGCGATTGCTTCAGGCTGCTTTAAATCATGAATTAAAAGTTTTGCAGATAGGCATAGAAAAAACTATGCGACGTCTCAAGGACTTTGAGGAAAGATTTAATCAGGAGACAGCCACATTTTATCAGCAATTTCAGGCTGGTGAACTTGGTGATTCCATTGACTACATCAAGTGGGCTGGGGAACACGAGACACTCTTGCAGTTGCAGAAAGATTTCCAAGAACTCTCAGAGACTCAATTGTGTTAATCGACGAATATTTTGCGTATATTGAGAATGTCATTGCTTCTACACCCCCGGCTTTGATAACGGAACTTGTTACTGCACACTCACCTCTACCATCGCCGTCATCCCCCAGCGCACCGCCTCCGGCACATCGTCAAGCGTGATAATCACCGGGTAGGTCACATCGCCCCGGTAGTCCACACTGCGCAGCTTTATCTGCTTAATCGTTCCCGGCAACGTCTGCCCCGTCAGTGCGTCAATCTGCACACTCACCGGCTGCCCTGCATAGAGATGGACTACATCTAACTCGGTCAGGTCTATTGTCCTTGCCTGTAGCCGTTCCAGTGTTGCCAATACCAGCACCGGTTGGCCGGAACCTACCATATCCCCTACTTCAATATAGATTTCGGTCACCGTCCCATCAAAGGGCGCAGTAATAGCCGTGCGTTCCAGGTTGGCCTGAGCTTCTGCCAACGTTGCCTCGGCCTGTTTGACCTCAGCCTCGGCTATCGCGATCTCCTCAGCCGTAGCCCCGGCTTTAAGCAGTTCCAATTGTGCCTGCACCACATCTCGCTGTGCCTGGGCGGCCCAAACACCAGAGTTTGCTTCTCTCAACCGTGCTTCATTAATGTCCGGCAGTGCTTCCAGCCGTGCCTGAGCCGCGTTAAATTTCAGTGTCAGAGCGTTAAGCTGCTTCTGTTCGTCCTCATCGTCGGGGGTTCCCAACTGCCGTTGCATAGCTTCCAGTTCTGCCTTCGCCTGTTCGTATTCCACCTGGGCTGCTGCTAATTCCGCTTCCCCGGTTCCTCCCTTAAGTTGATCCCGCAAGGCCGCCGCCTGCCATAAATTTCCCTTGGCTGCTTCTATCTGGGCTTCCGAAGCCGCGACTTCATCAGGGTGGGGGCCGGCTTGCTTCAATGCAAGTTGTGCTTTGCTTGTGGCTACGGCGGCCTCGGCTTCTTGAACGGCCAAGGCCGCATAGGTGTCCTCAAGCTGAACTAAAACATCCCCGGCTTTGACTGTATCCCCGGTCTCGACTGCAATAGTTGCCACCTTGCCCCCATTGACAAAGCTTAAACTGCTCCACCGTTCCGGCTCCAAATTGGCCTCTGCAATAACTGCATTGGCCGGATTTGTAGTTGTAGTCGGGTCGGCTTCTACGGTAGTGGATTGGGTGGCAATTTCTACCTGGGCCGTCATTCCCCAATATAGCCATTCGGGCGGGGTCTCGTCCAACTTGATATAGATGCTATAGGTCACATCCCCCAGGTAATCGGTGCTCTGCTTGGCGACTTTAACCACATGGCCCATTAAAGACTGATCCAGCCGGGCATCCAGGGTTACCAGCGCCGCTTGTCCAATTTCGATCTGTACTACATCCAATTCGTTAAGGTCCTTGGTCTTAATCTCCAACTGCTCCAGGGTAGCGATGGTTATCAGGGGGGTCCCTGTGGTTGCGGTATCCCCGACCTTTAACGGTAGTTCCACAATCGTGCCGTCAAAGGGGGCTTCCAGCGTAATCAAGTCTAACATCGCTTGTGCCTGGGCCAGGGCTGTCTCGGCTTGTTTTACCCCCGCTTCCGCAACCGCTAGTTCTTCCTCCCGGCTCCCGGCCTTTGCCCGGTCTAATTGTGCCTGGATTGCGTCGCGTTGTGCAACGGCGGCTTGTACTGCGGCCTGAACTGCATTAAGCTTCGGTTCGGCGGTGTTCTTAAGGGCCTCAACTTGTGCATAAGCAGCCAGCAGGGCGGCATAAGCAATTTGCTCCTGAGCACGGGTTAATTCCTCGTAAGTTCCCAGGGCCGGGCATATAGTCTTCTCAGAACCATCGGGAAGCGTAACATCAAAACAATCTAATGTATCATCGTGAGTTTCATTGGCGTCTTTATGGGCCAATTCCGCTTCCATTGCACCGGCTTGGGCTTCATCAATATCCGCTTGTGTGCCGCTGTAAGCCTGCTGATCCCTGGCGGCAACTACTTGTGAGAGTGCTGCATTAGCAGCCTCAAGCTGCGCTTCCAATATAGCAATTTGCTCAGGACGGGTACCGGCTCTGGCGGTATCCAGTTGTGCCTGTGCCGTCGCTAACCCGGCTTTGGCCTTTTGCACGGCTAACTCAGTATCGGTAGGGTCCAGTTGTACCAAGAGTTTCCCGGCTTCAACATACTCGCCTTCCTCTACCCACACATCGTGGATAATACCACCGGTCTCGGCCCGCAATTCAACCCAACGGGCTGGTTCAACTACAGCTTCTGCCCGTACCTTGCCGGCCGAATTTTGGGTGACCACTGGAATGGTAGTGTTCGCGGCAGGTTGGTTCATCCCATCTGTTAAGGTCCCGCCATTACTGCAACCTATAAGTGATATGATACCAATGATACTCAACAAGAGGATCGGCTGCTTTTTCATTGGATGCTCTCCTTCGTGTTCAATCTGTAACTATGTGGACTCAGTAGTCATTGTCAAGTGAGTGTCGAGTTTGTCCGGATATTGATCGGCTTTATTCTCTTCTTTTATAGGGCCACTTAAGGCTTTTGTAGTCTACTGATACTTACTTGTATTCAATATTATAGCGTAATACTTGTACCTAAACCATTAAAAAAACAGAAAACATGTTGCGTTTTTATTCGTAAGCTAATACTTCACGGATAGTTAATTTCGAGGCGTTACGCGCGGGAATCAAGCTTGCCAGTGCGGATAGAATAAGCACCACGGCCAGCCAGATAAGAAAACCCACCGGTGTAAAAGCTAATTCGGCAGGAAAATTGAAGATAGAGAGGCTGATGACGTTGGAGAGCAACGCGCTGATGGGGATGGATAAAATACTGCCGAAGATATAGCTAAGACTGCCGATAATCAGACCCTCGATAATAACTAACTTGGAGACGATTTGGTCATGAGCACCAATAGCACGCATCACGCCGATCTCTCGGGTGCGTTCCATAACATTCATACTCATAGTCCCGGTAAGGCCAATACTGCCTACCAGGGCCGTCATCAGAGCCATAACCAGCATTACCGAGGTTAGTAACCCTAATAACTCAGAAACCGACGTAATCATAGATTTTCCGGCTTCCACAGTATTGACCTTATATCCTAACTCCCTGAAATGGGCATCCAGTCGGTCGCGTACCCCTTCCTGGTAGGCCAGGGTATGCTGTGTTGTGGCGATACGGTATGTCGTGGCCCGTTGAGTTTCCTTAAGCTGTGTGGATAGGTACTCATAATTGGTGTAAGCCACCAAGTTATTCACCCCCGTATACTGGAAAACACCCACAATGGTCCAATTATCCTCTTTTCCAGCAATCTTGAGACGTAGGATGTCTCCGGTATGCAAATCGGGATAATCTTTCCAGAAAGCTTCATTAACAGCGATAGCGTTCTCATCGCCTGGTAATAACCAGCGGCCCTCTATAACATTCGGTTCCACTAATGTACTATCTGATGGGGGAGCGATAATCGCTACCGGATCCGGTGTAGTGCCGTCGGCGTGCACTAGCTCTCCACCCGTTATAGTCCACACTTCAACTTTCTCGACCCCTTCTATCTTTAGAGCTTCCTGGGTTACTTCCGTAATGCGGTAACTCTGAGTAAAGTCCAGGTTCACATCGGCGGCAAAATAACGGGTAGTTTGAGCTATCGTGTTATCCAAAGCAGCTTGAGAGTTGAAAACAGCGATAAACACTGCCCCCCCCAAGGTCAGTGTGAAGAGCGTCAGGGCCAACCGTGCTTTGCGCCTGAAGGTGTTACGTAGTGAGATCAATAACGGGCGGGATACTTGTCGCATTTGGGTTAACTGTTGGTCTACCCAACCTTTCTGACTCCCCTCACCGGTTAAGCCAGTACTGGTAAGTGCTTTTCTTATGGTGATCCGTGAGCCTTTAAGAACCGGCCATAATCCCGCCAGCGGTGGCAATAGCAGGCCCGTGACAATTTGTATGATCAATGCTTCAAACACAATCCGGAAGCCTTGTAATTCGAAATTGATAATACCGGCTGCAAATTGCGACAGCGCGTAAGCACCCCAACTGCCTAAGGGGATAGCGATAACTAATGCTAGGACGCCGAAACTGGAGATTAACACCATATACATGCTCACAACCTGGAAGCGACGTGCGCCTACTAACTTCATCACCCCTATCTGGCGTAGATGTTGGTTGAGCAGAGCCGACATCGTATTGGCGATTAACGATCCACTGAGGAACATAATCAGTACCCCGATGATAATTAAAACCATCAGCAGCGCCTCGATAATGCCGCTTAAAGGGTGTTCCTCGGTCCGGCTGATGGTAGTTTGGTAGACTGTCTGCCCGGTCCTTTCCAGCCGGTCTGTGACCAGGGCCGCCATTTCCCGGATATGGTCCTTATCGTTATTATTCTCTGCGACGGTCACATAGAGTCGGTTCAAGTTATCGGGTTGGTGCAGCCACTTCAACGTGTCGAAGGTGATATACCCCCGTTTCTCTCCCAGAATTAGGTCGTAGAGGTCGGTTTGATCTAGTACTGTCCCTTTGATAGGCAGTGTACGGCGGGTGCCGTCGGGTAATTCAATTTCCAAGATACTGCCAATCGTTACCCCCAATGCGTCCAGGGTCTGATGTTCTAAAATCACCTCGTGGTCTTGCGGGACAAGCTCCCCCTCTCTTGGGAAAAGCTTGTGGATCGTGGATTCTTCATAATCTGGAATCGCCGTAAGTTTTAGTGTATCCCAGGTATCCGGCCCGGTGCGCAACCGCACGATAGCCGCACGCCGACCTTCTGCACGGGCAATGCCGTTCATACTATCAATAGCATTCACCAGGTCATGGTCAAAGGGCAAGGTGGCTAAAGTGATATTGGCCGGATTGCTATCAGCGTAACTGGTGCTTAAATCCTCGGTGAGAATAACATAAGTTCCCGTAATCACACCGATAGCAAATGCCCCCACTGCAATAGAGGCGATGACCAAGAGCGTGCGTGACTTATTTCCCCATAAGTCCGCCAGCACTTTGCGCCAACGTGGCTTAAACATAGATTAGTTGGCCTGCCCCCCTTGGCGTATCAGGGTATTGTGTGCCAGTCGTTCATGAACTACGCGGTTGATGGCCTCCCGCATTGCTTGTGCCTCGTCCATAAGTTCGCGGAATGTATTATGTTTTAGCGCTACCACCTCCACCGGGCTTTCATAGGCCACTTGGACATTTGCCGTAGCTCGCCCTGACTGTAACAGGCTGACTTCCCCGAAGTATTGTCCTGGTCCCATCTGCGCTATTTGCATTTCCCGTCCATCTGACTGGTTAAGGGTTACATTAATCAACCCCCTGGCAATCATATAAAAGCGGTCGTTAAATTGTCCTTCGTGAATAATATGCTCTCCTGGCGCGTAGAACTGGGTTTCCAAGTGCTTAGTTGCTTTTAACATCTGCTGGTGGGTGAGCAAGGGCAGCGTACTGGCGATGGTCTCATTAACAACCTCGCCATCAGCAAGTAGCAATTTCCGGTTGGCACGTTCTGCTAGATTGTTATCGTGAGTGACCATAATAATTGTTTTCCCCTGTCGGGTCAGTTCGTCGAAGATATGGAAAACATTGTCCGCTGCCTGGGTATCCAGGTTCCCGGTTGGCTCGTCGGCTACAATAATAGGTGGGTCATTGGCGATTGCCCGTGCGATAGCCGCACTTTGTTGTTGTCCCCCCGATACTGAGGCGGGCATCTGATGGGCATAATCCGCCAGTCCTACCATATCCAGCAACTTCATAGCGCGCTCTTCCCTCTCTTCCGGTGCGTACATTTCACAGAAATCCATCGGTAGCATTACATTTTCCAATAGTGAGAGCATCGGCAACAATTGGTAGAACTGGAAGACGATGCCCAGATTGCGTCCCCGCCACCGGGCCATATTGCTCTCGTTCATCTGATGGATGTAGGTGTCATTGATTTGGACCTCTCCGGAGGTTGGGCGGTCAATCCCCGTCAGCATATTGACCAATGTGGATTTCCCACTGCCTGATTTGCCCACCACACTGACGAACTCACCCTCATAAAAATTGACATTAATACTCTTAAGGGCCATAAATCGTCCCGCCGGCGTAACAAACGTCTTGACAATATCCTTCATCTGGATTAATGGC
>JAFGKB010000187.1 GCA_016928755.1 Anaerolineae bacterium
AAAGTCCCACTCTTAGACCTAAAAACACAACCAACGTTATATCTTCAGTTTACCATTAATTTGTATATTTGTATAAAAAATAGGCTGCGAAACCGTTAAGGTCCCGTTTTCTGCAGCGGCATCTAAAGAGTGTTTTACAAAAAACCGGCCTCATAATTCTTCATGAGGCCGGTTAATGCAGTTATAAGCTTTAAAAAAACTCTAGTACTTCTTCAATGCATGATTAACGAGTATTTTTACTCCCCCTAAAAAGGATTAGGCCCACACGATATACCCAGGGATAAAGGGGGTTACCAGGTCCTCTTGTTTAGGGAGAATCCGGACCGTATAACCGTGTAACCCGCTTGTACAGCAAGCCGGAACATTCACCACACAAGAATAGACCCCTGGTGACTCAGTGGCCGCGCACTGCATAGGAACACTACGCGCATTAGTGAGGTCACCGTTAGAATCCACCAGCCCCATATAGAATTCGACGGATACTTCAGCAGCGGTTAAAGCCCCCAGATATACTCTTGCCTGGGCCAAGATTTCCTCTCCTAACACGATTTCCGTCAAGGAATTAGTCTCAACCGCTTCAACCCGCACCTGGGGCCATGCTTGGCGAATACGATGCCGCCAAGCCGCTAATGCAGAGGCCCGTGTATGGTCACCGGACGCCAACTGGTGATAACGTTTCACAGAGGGAATATAAAAACGGTCGGTATATTCTCGAACCATGCGATTGGTATTAAAGTAATAACAGAGCTTCCCAATGGAATTATAAACCATAGATAACCATCTCCGGGGAAGCCCATCAGAACTTAGCTCGTAGAATATGGGGACAACTTCACGCTCAAGAATTTGATAAAGGGCATCGGCCTCTATCTGATCTTGATAATCATGGTCTTCGTAAATTTCTCCACTGCCAATAGCCCATCCCAAGCCAGGCTCATAGGCCTCGGCCCACCAGCCATCTAAAATACTGAGATTTAAGACACCATTCGCCAAGGCCTTCATACCACTCGTACCGCTGGCTTCACGTGGCCGCTGAGGTGTATTTAACCAAATATCCACCCCCTCCACCATATAACGGCTGACGGCCATATCATAGTCCTCAATAAAGACGAGGCGTGAGCGAAACTTTTCCTGGCGTGCAAAACCGACAATCTCCTGAATCAAGGCTTTACCGGGATCATCTTTGGGATGCGCCTTGCCGGCAAAGATAATCTGAACCGGACGTCCGGGGGCATTCAAGAGTTCTGCCAGACGTTCAGGGTCACGCAATAGTAGTGTCGCCCGTTTATAAGTTGCGAAGCGCCGGGCAAAACCAATCGTCAAGGCTTCAGGGTCAAGGACCTCCGTAGCCGCTTCGATTTCCCATTGGGAAGCCCCGCGTCGCTTGAGTTGCGATTTCAATCGCCGCCGTATAAAGGCTACCAATCGCTCCCGCCGGCGTTCATGAGTACGCCACAACTCCTCCGGCGCGATACCCTCAGCCCGGCTCCAGCGCACCGGGTCAGCCGGAACTTCGCGCCAACCTGGCCCTAGATAACGATCATAGAGACGGTTCATCTCCCGCGAAATCCAAGAGGGGAAATGTACACCATTAGTAACGTGTGTAATTGGAATCTCACTATCCGGCACGTTAGGCCAGAGATCACGCCACATCTCCCGGGAAACTTCACCATGTAACTTACTGACGCCATTGGAATATGAGGCCATTTTTAACGCCAGGATGGTCATACAGAAGGGTTCACTTTCATCATGGGGATTCCGGCGACCAAAAGCCATAAAGTCATAGAGCGAAATGCCGAGTTTATGCAAATAGGAACCTAAATAACGTTCCATCAAATCCTGGGAGAAATAATCATGACCGGCTGGAACCGGGGTATGCGTCGTAAACACCAGATTAGCAGAGGCTAACTCACGCGCTTCCTCTAGGGAGATTCCGTGTTGAGTCATCAAATTATGCAAATGCTCCAAAGCCAAAAAGGCAGAGTGGCCCTCGTTTATATGGTAAATAGCCGGCTTTAACTCCAACCCTTGTAAAGCACGATAGCCCCCGATACCTAGCATGATCTCTTGTTTAATACGCATTTCCTCATCGCCACCATATAGCTGGTCGGTGATGTCACGGTCCTCTGGCCGCTGATTGTCATCAATATTAGTATCCAACAAATACAATTCAACACGGCCAACTTGGGCAATCCATACGCGGGCATAGACCTTACGCCCTGGATACTTAACCGCAATCTTTAACGGTTCACCATCCCGGTAGGCTAAGCGGATGGGCAGATTATGGAAATCATTGTCCTCATAAGCTTCTTGTTGCCAACCGGCATGGTTTAGATATTGCCTAAAGTACCCTTGTTGGTAAAGCAATCCCACACCAATTAAGGGCACGCCTAAATCGCTGGCAGATTTAAGATGATCGCCAGCCAGGACACCGAGTCCTCCGGCAAAGATCGAGAGACACTCTGTAACCCCGAACTCGGCAGAGAAATAGGCCACCAATAGGTCGTGCTCTTCAGAATGCATACGCGAGAACCATGTTGAATCCTGGGTCATATATGTATTGAGTTTATGTGTCACTCGCTCTAAATGCGCCATAAATCCCACGTCTTCAACAACCTCTTCCAGCCGGTGCTGGTCAATCTTACCTAACATTTCAATGGGATTATGATGTGTCTCCTCCCAAAGGTCACTATCGAGGCGCAAAAAGAGTTCTATAGTCTCATGATCCCAGGCCCAATGCAAATTGTAAGCCACAGTTCGCAATGGCTTCAATGGCTCCGGCAATGCAGGAATAACAGTAAATGTGTTTATTGGTTTCATTAATATCCCCCTCCTGGTTTCTTAATGCTTAAAACCTAGACTAATCATCCATAGCTTGATCATCTGATACAAGTTGTTCAGCGTCAGCTACCGACAACGTAAACGTAAACGTACTCCCTTTCTCTAATTCACTGTTGACCCAGATCTTACCCCCTTGTAATTCCACAAGCTGTTTGGTAATCGAAAGCCCTAGACCTGTGCCACTCACACCACGTACATACTCATTGCTGGCCCGGAAGAATTTTTGGAAAAGCCGGCTCAGGTCCTTTGGGGAAATCCCAATTCCTGTATCCCGTACAGAACAACTAACAAATTCCTCCTGGAGTTTTGCCGTAATTGTAATCTCGCCCCCTTCAGGGGTATATTTTGAAGCATTACTGATTAGGTTTGTTAAGATTTGGGATAAACGCATACGGTCAGCCTTGACTGCGGTTAGCTGCTCAGGTATCTGGAGGTGCAAAGTCTGTTGTCGTGTCTCAAAGCTATGGCGTGATGCGTACAATACCTCATCCAACACACTTTGGAGCTGCACCGCGCGCATATCGAGATGGAGATGGCCCGATTCAATACGAGAGATGTCAAGCAAGTCATAGACCAGTGTTTTCATATAAGAGACATTCTTAATAATGACTTCCAAGAAAGCCTGCTGCTGCGCGTTTATCTCACCGCCGGTGCCCATACGCAATAAATCTGCATAGCCACGGATACTAGTCATTGGCCCCTTTAATTCGTGAGAGACCATAGATACAAACGCTGTCTTCGCCTGGTTGGCATTTTTGACCTCAGTGTACAAGCTGGCATTCGTCATCGCCACTGCGACATGCTCAGCCAAACGCAGCAGGTGCTGAAGGTGTTGTTCATTGAAAGCATCTAAAAGCTCACTTTCCAGACTAATAATCCCGAGAAGATTACCCTCACGAAATATGGGAACCGAGATTTGAGCAGATGCCTTGGGCAATACAGCGACATAATCAGCCGACTGCGCTACATCACGCACCAAAGCCGGCTTACCGGTCCGCGCAACACGCCCCACAATACCCTTATCCAACGGCCACGGCTGATGGCGGTAGATCTCCAATTCATCAGGATACCCTTCCAAGGCGACAAATAACAAGCCCCCACCCTCTGGGTCCACCATCCCCACACAGCCGGTATTAGCCCTTGTAATCCGTAAAGCCCAATGCAATGCGATTTCTATCACGTGTTCGAAGTCTAAAGAGGCGTTAAGTTGCTGATCAATTTGCTGCAACACCATCAGCTCTTCCACACGTTCTTGGAGGTCATGGTCAATCTGGGTGAAAAGTTGCGCATTCTCTACCGCAATAGCTGCCTGAGCAGCAAAGGCAACCAATAGCTTTAAATCTTCCTGAATAAAGGGACGCCCATCAATGCGATCAATAACCTCAATAACCCCTACCAGGTGCTCCTGAACCATCAATGGAGCAGCAAGAATACTATGTGTTAGTCCCTCACGCACCTCATCAAAAGTACTAGCCGCGAAAAGGTCCGAATGAGCACTATTAACAATCAACGGGTAATGTCCTTGCGCAACACGACCGGCGACCCCCTCTCCCAAGCGCAACTGCCGGGTAGTTTTCTCCTGCCCATTCTGGCCTACCGCCACTTTGGGGATAAGATTTACCTGTTCTTGTAATATTCCTTGATTATAGATATGCTCAGGGACCCAAAGCACACCATACTCAACGGCCAGAAGTCCGACCACTTTTGAGACAATGAGATTTAGTACCGTATCCAAATCAAGTGTCGAGCTAATGGATTGTCCTAACTCATACAGGACTCGCAACTCACGAGCACGAGACTCACTGTGGGCATGCAACCTGGCATTTTCAATAGCCATGACAGCCTGGTCCGCCAGAGCACCCAGAAAAGCCAAATCATCTGTGGTATATAAAGAATGCGTCACTTTTGGACCTAACGCTAACCAGCCTATTAATTGCTCTTTTGCAAATAGAGGCGCGCAAGCCCTAGCTTCAAGTAACTCAATACGCGCCCGTTCTTCTGTAGATAGTCCGGGTAACGAGACTTTAGCCCCGCGCAAACGCAAGATTAGGGGCATATTTGCTTTAGCCAACCACATAACTAAGGAGTCACGTTCACGGAAGCGTACCGATTGTACAGCACTTAATCGCCGGTCTCCCCAGATATGCCGCAATGTATACTCCTTAAACTCAGCGTCGTAAAGATAGATTAAGACATGTGTAACGCCCAATAACTCACCTGTCCGGGCTGCAAAAATATCTAACAGGCGTTCCAAATCTAATGTAGAGGCCACAATACGACTGAAGGCTAATAATTCCTGCCAATAGTCAATTTCTCTTTTATTGAATATACGTCCTACAAACTCTTTGACAGAAATTGGCATTGATATCCTTGTACATTATAAACAATTATGGTTAATTGAATCCTTAACCAAAAAACGCAGAGACTTTATTCAGTTCTCTGCGTTTTTTGCCTAAGTATAATGCATCCTGATTCCCTTAATAAATAAGCAATGATACAAAATCCTTGCTCTATACAATAATTTTCTCTCTAAGGACTTACGATGAAACTTATTCACTGCTATTAGCTAGACCATCTCACTTAACAACCGGCAAACTGATTGTAAAGGTACTGCCCTTATCAAGTTCACTGACAACCTCCAGTTCACCATTGTGAATCCGGATCAAGGCCTGGGCAATAACCAGCCCCATCCCCAGTCCTTGTTGTTCCATCTGAATACGATTGATTTGGCCAAACCGGGCGAAAAGACGTTCCATATCCTCGGCGGAAATTCCTACGCCTTCATCCGTTATGGAAACTTTTACTCGGTCGTCTGCATGCCATACTTTAACAAAGATCTGGTCAGAACGGTCACGGGTAAACTTTATACTGTTATCCAATAGGCGACCGAACGCCTCGGAAAAGAACGGATCATAAAGTCTCACCGATGGCAGACCACTCTCCATATCAAGGATAATGTTAACGCCTTTAGCCTCGGCGGTAACATTATACAACCCCACCGTATGGAACACCAGGCTATCCATATCGGCACTTATAGTACTTAGAAGCTCGAATTCCCGATCCACTTGGCCCGTATCTAAACGCACCAACCAAAGGAGATCTTCAACAAGACGGGTAAGACGATCAGCGCCACGCTTTACACCGACCAAGAATTTCTGAAAATCCTGGGAAGGAAGCCGGGCCGCTTCTTCAAGTGCCAATTCTGTGTAACCACACACACTGGTTAAAGGGGTGCGGAGTTCGTGGCTTAACAGATTAATAATCTGTTGTTTAAGTGCATCGAACTCAGATTCCGTAACCTCACGGATAGCCCTAGCTCGCCCCAATTTGGCTTCTACAGCAACTACAAGCTCTTGAGGGTCAAAAGGCTTAACGATATAGTCCTCAGCACCTAGAGATTTCCCTCTGATTACATCTTCTTTTTCAGCTTTGGCGGTCAAGAAGATAAAGGGAATCGGTACCCATTCAGGACGTGCCCGGACTTCTTCGTAAAAAGCATAGCCGTCCATCCGGGGCATCATAATATCCGCCAGGATTAAATCAGGGCGATTTTTCTCCATAACAGATAGGGCTTCTACGCCATCTGAAGCCGTTAAAACTTTATAACCTTCCAAGTCCAAAATATCGCGGATAGCGATTTGGAGCAGTTCTTGATCTTCAACAACCAGGATGCAGTAATTTTCCATGCTTATCCCTCCAAGTTGTACTATAGTTTACCTTACTTGGTGATTTATGCAGATTTAAGGACCTCACACTTTAAGTATACTCTATAAATGCAACTTTAACAGTTCACCAACTGAAAGCTCTGTAACCGGAGTAACAAGAAGAGAGCGGCAAAACTACCGGTCTGATATTAATGCTATGCCGGCAACCAAATGGTAAATTTCGACCCGGCTCCTTCTTGGCTCTCCACATCAATCCAACCACCATGCAAAGCCAGTACCTCTTTTACAATTGAAAGTCCCAGCCCACTGCCGGGAATTTGCTTTTGCCGTGGGGCTTCCCCACGAAAAAACCTCTCAAAAATTTGTGCCAATTCCGATTCAGGAATGCCGATACCCGTATCCGTCACCGTAATTGTAATCCACTCTCGCCCTTTAGTATACGCCAAACCCGTCAGAACTTCAATATTGCCGCCTTCAGGCGTATAGTAAAGGGCATTCTCGACCAAATTATTTAAGACTTGAGTAATCTGTGTGCGGTCTACAGAAGCAATAAATGCATCTTTCTGAGCCTCCTGATTCGCTATTGCATCCCCTTCAACTTTATGAACCAACGTAAGTTGGCGATTTTTCGCCAGTATCTCATGGCTAGAGACTACTTCTCCGGCCAATTCATCCAATGCAAGACGCTCAAGCCTAAGCTCTAACCGGCCAGACTCTATCCGTGATATTTGTAATATATTATGAATCAGTTGCGATTGTCGCTCAGCCTCTTGCTCTAAGCCATCCAAATAAACATCCCAACGCTCTGGAGGACTACGCCGCAATAGTGAAATCAAAAGTTTTATAGTGGTCACCGGTGTCCGTAACTCATGGGAGACATTGGAGACTAAGCGTGACTTCATACGGTCCAGTGACCTCAAATGCGTAATATCATGGACGGCCACCACCACCAATGGCTGACTCGTATAATCTTCTGTAATAGGAGAAGCCTTAATTTGTAAGTCCAGGCCATGAAACTCTAAGAGGCGTTCTGAACGCGCACCAGTATGGGCGACAACCTCTCGTATCTGAGTACGTAGTTGGTCAGCATCTTCTGGCAATAACCGCTGATTAAGCCAGTCATCCGCCACAGGATTTATATCAATAATTTCACCGCGCGCATTAGTAACAATAATACCATCAGATGTACTATTTAAAATCGCACTTAATTGGGCATATTGTGACTGAAGCTGTGAGGTCCGTTCTGCTACACGTTGTTCTAACTCCGCAGCATACTTAAGCTGTTGTTCGAAAAGTTGCGCGTTATGGATAGCCGTTGCTGCATGGGCAGCGAAGGATTCCAATCGCTGTAAGTCCGCAGTATGAAACTGACCCGGACGTGTTCCATTTACATTTAAAAACCCCTGGACTACTCCCCCGATTTTTATAGGAGCCGCCACATATGAACGTCGCCACTCTCGAGTTTGCGAACTGACCCATAACGGATCAGAGAGTGTATCAGGTACAACTATTGATTTACCCAGTTGAACCATATTCACCAGATTAGGATAAAGTGCAACCTGGAACTCATTACCACAAGCGACTGCATTCCCTCCAAAATACTGGTAACCACGCGCGCGTACAATACGGGCGGACTCACCTTCAAGCAACATTATATTAAAGGTATCCCCATTAACAACGCGAGCCACCTGCTCCAAGATACGGTCTAATACTTCCTCAATATCCAGAGTCGAACTAACCGCCGCAGCCGCGGCTTCTAATGCCTCGGCCAGGCAGCGTTGCTCTCGCTCTGCCTCAAAAAGGCGTTCTTTCTCCACACCAATAGCAAGGGCATCTGCTATCTGCAATAAGACAGGAAGTTGATACTCATCAAATGTAGCCGGTTGTTGGTGACCAATCATTAGTACTCCCATCACCCGCCCACTCACTAATAAAGGAAGACTAAGATACGAACGCAAACCAGCTTGGGAGAACAGATTACCCCTAGCAGAGGGGGCATCACCGGCAAAAGTAATAATTGCCGGCTTTCCTTGTTGGTTCAACTCCCAGCCCGGTAACGACCGGACATCAAACTCCTGTCCAAGCTCAACTACAGGCATCGTGGAACTTAAATCAGCAATATTACCCAAAAAGCTGTCTTCTCGCAATAAAAACAAACTCACAAATTGACACCCGGTAAAATCTTCTAAACTCTGAACCAGCGTCAAAAATGCCTGGTGAATGTCTAAGGCATTTAATGCTCGTACAATACGGCTGACAACACCCTGCTCATGGACACGACGCTGGGTCTGACCAAAGAGACGGGCGTTAGCGATAGCCGCAGAGACAGTAGCCGCCACAGATTTGACCAGCAAGAGATGTTCTGTATTAAAGAATGCCTTGGACTCACTGTAAAAAGTCATGACCCCCAAGGTTACACCTTCGCTAATCAAAGGCACACTAAGAACTGACTTGACCCAATCATCAAACCCTTCAAAGGAAATCCAACGCGGGTCCTCTAAAACGTCGGGGACTAAGGTCGATTGCTGGTCACGAGCGACACTGCCGGAGATACCTAAACCGAATGGCAAATTTAGATATTCCTCAAGCTGCTTTTCTGCATTTACATTGAAACCGGTAGAAGCCACCAACTGCAAATCAGCACCAGAAATCTTCTGAACCCAAACCAAGCCACAAGCCGCCCTTAATGTACTCCGCACTTCATCCAAGGCTCTTTGGGCCACCATATGCACATCCAGACTTTTAGAGATATACTGTCCCAATCGGTATAACAACTCAAGACGGGATTTTTCTTCGGCCAAAGAGGCTAACAGACGCACGTTAGCAACAGCCACAGCGACTTGATCACTAATCGTACGTACCGGATGAATATAACTTAGGGAGAATTGCTGCACAGGTTCTACACTGCTGAAACACACAAATCCGAGTGGCTGGCCACGCAATGATAAACCAACCATCGCCCCACCCTGCACACCTATGTAAAACCTGAGCGCAATCAATACATCAGGGTCTACTGTCCGATAAGAATCCTGGTTTACATCATAGGTAATCATAAACTCTGGCTGCGTAATTACATCACGCACCTTAGCCGAACGAGTTACTACAAGATTTTTAACCCCAGGAACTAAACGCACTCCATTACTCGCAATAAGAACACCGTAAAAATCCCCTCTTACCGCGCCAGTTTGCTCCCCCAGGTTTGTCAACACAGTTAACGAACAAGCTGTAAACCCCAGCGCTTCAGCAACTTTCGCTATCCCTACGGTGATTTGTTCGATATTAACCGCTTCACCAATCATACGGCTGGCATAAAAGAGGGAACGGGTCTCAAATAATGTCGTCTGAGTCTTCTCAAATAGCCAGGCGTTCTCAATAGCAGTTGTGAGATTGCGGGCCATAGATTGCAGTGCCAACACATCCTCTTTTGAAAAAGACTCAAAATCACTGGCGCAAATGACCATAACAGCGATTACGCGCCCCCGGCTTAGCAATGGCACAGCCATCTCCGCACGAACTTCTGAGACGAGGAGTTCTTCATCGTCAATATCAAAATCGGATGATATTTGTGTCTGTTGGGTAAGAATACAACGACCGATTATAGAACTCTCATTAATCAAGGTTCTTTGTCCAATTTGTACTGTAGGTAGCAATAGGTCTCGCTTACTTATAGCTTGTAAAGTTACCCATTCACCGGTATCATCAACTAATAGCATGCTCACACAATAAAAACCAAAACCAGTAGCTATCAAATCAACAGCTTCTTCAAGTAACTCATCCAAATTCAAAATTGAAGCCGCGACTTGCGAGATCTCGGAAGAAGTAGAAAGTAATTGAGCATGCCACTCCAGGTCCTTAAGCCAGCGATCTCGCTCCGCCTCATACGCATGACGCTCGGTGATATCACGAGCAACAAGAACCGCATAAAGTATGCCTTCAAAATCTACCCAGCGGATAGTAACCTCTAAGAAGACTTGTCCAAGATCTGGTTGGGATATTATTGAAGAAAAAGTCAGATATTCACCCGGAGCGGCATGTTTGGCCAAAACGTAATCCTGCCACTTTATCAGGTTCTGATTACCAAAATCGCTGAATGATTTACCTAAGAGGTCTTGTATATCGCAACCTACTAGACGACAAGCGGCAATATTAGCATCGACTAAATAACCAGTCGGTAGTTCTATCAAGAAGATAGCCTCATGACTCTGGTCTAATAAAGCCCGAAAACGTTCCAGTTGTGTAAGACGACGTTGCAACTCTGGATAGTAGCTCTTGCTGATAGAGCGCTCTCCAAGGCCAATGATTTTTTCGCGTAGCTTATCCCACTTTTGTGCTGCGTCAGAAGAGTTACTACTCATATGCTCCTCAAGATGCTATGCACAATTCATTTAGCATCTTCACCCTTTATGAACATCTAAGTTCAGTCTAGCACAATCTAACAAAAACACCAAACCGGATTTAACAAAGCTTATAAAAAAGCTAAACCCAGATAATAAATATGGACCTCAAGTCTTCATGCAAATAGCCACTGGCTTAATGCTGTCAATGACCGGTACAATCTCTAGCAACTGGGATGATATAAGGAGACCCTAAAGATTTCAAGTTAGGGGAAGCCCTTAGGGTCATCTAACTGGATAATCACCAACTAATTGACAAGGGAGCGGGCTTCATCAAGGGTCATCTTAGCATGCTCTGATATCAAAGACTCCAGGTGTTTGGCTAATTTCTTCTCATTGATGACAATAGCACCCACAATTACACCCTCCTTGAGAACTATCTTCTTATACACCTTAGCCTCTGCGTTGAAGTGGGGGATTTGAATATAGTCGGCATCTGCCTCGGGATTCACAACACCGATAGAAGCGACATCAATACCGATGACTTTCAGGGTAGTTGAGGGAACAACCGCCTCATAAACCATATCCTCACCGGCCATATTAGCCGCCGCAACCCGCGCCTGGGCCTGTGCAATCGGCGCGATAGCCCAAGTATGCCCCTGGAAGACGGCCACATCACCAGCCGCATAAATCCCAGGTTCACTGGTCTCCATATGCGCATTGACAATCACACCTCGGCCCACTTCGATACCAGCTTTATCAGCAATGCCGGCATTACAACGCACACCGGCAGATACCAAGATCAAAGGGGCTGCAAACTCGCGTCCATCCTTAAGGCGTACACCCATCGCATGGTCGCCGCCGAGGATTTCCTCAGTTGCAGCCCCAACCACCACACGAATGCCGAGGGATTCAACAAAGTTCTGCAACAGTTGAGAACCTACTTCATCCAACTGCCGGGGCAATAAACGGGGGAACATCTCTAATACAGTAACATCAGAGCAAACGCTAATAAATCCTCGTGCGCCTTCTAATCCGAGTAAGCCACCACCGATAACAATGGTGGAGCCACAAGTGGCAGCGCGCTCTTTCAATTCCAGGGTATCATCCAAAGTACGCCATGTACGCACGCCGAGTTTGCCGGCCCCTTTAATGGGCGGGACAAACGGTAAACTCCCTAATGCCAGTAACAGTTTATCATAGGCAACCCGGCTACCCTCTTCTAAGACAATACTCTTAGTCTCTGGTTCAACACCGATAACTTTGGTTTCTAAATGGACATTGATGCCTTTTCCCGCATACCATTCCAGAGGCCGGCGCACCACTTTATCAATGTCAATATTGCCGGCGAAAAACTCTGTAAGTTGAGGACGATAATAGTAAGGGTGCCGTTCATCGGTGTAAAGCTCAATCTCCCCACTCTCACGCCGTGACAGGTCTAAAGCAGCCGTCATACCCGCAACACCACCACCAACAATTACGTATTTCATAGTTAGCGCTCCTTTCAAGCCATGTATTTCAAGTACTGAATCGTAGGCCAGTAACAGATTGTCAAATTAAAACTCTGGAATCACCAGAGTTATTTTCTATAAACACGATTATATTTTACAATAAATTCGTCTAATTTAAAAGCCGCCTCCGAAAGTAGCTTGGTTACCTTCCAGGAAGCTGTTCACGTTTTATCCGGTGGTTCCTATTGCAGTTTCCCTCTATATTGTGTTATTATATAGGTAATCATTTTTCTCCTTGTACAAAAACTCTCCGTTCCCTAGCTGCAACTATAGGTAAACCAGGAAAGAGTGAACAAAAGTATCACGCAAGACATGCTAATTTTTTATAGTTTTATTACCACTCTAGCAGCTTGATGTGAGACTATTTACAAAAGGGGGAACTATGTTTAAGAGATTGTTTTGCGTAGCGGCTGTATTTGTTGCCGGCCTAATGCTCGTTGTTGTTGGTCTCAGTACCTCTGGGGTGTCTGCAACAGAGACGGCGGTAGTCCAGGAATCCCAAACCTTCTATGCTGTTGCCGATGTTACCACCCAAAGTGCATTGCCCGATACAAACTTCGGGGGCGACGCTACCCTGGACCTGCTGTATGATACCAGCGGCTCGCCGGTGGGCGACTTCATCCTGCTGCGCTTTGACCTCACCGCATTGCCAGATGCGGCGATTATCGACTCTGCCATCCTGGAACTTTACCTGGAAAGCAGCTCTGGCCTGGACCCGGTGATGACCTCCGCCTACTTTGTCACTGATGCCTGGAATGAGATAACTGTAACCTGGAACACTCGCCCGGCGGCAGGAGACATTGGGGTTATCAGTTATGTGGATACCACCGCCGGATATAAGAGTTGGGCCGTTACCAGCTACGCCCGCGCCTGGCACAGCGGCGAGAACTACGGTGTAGAGATACGCGGTCCCATATCGGGGGATGATTTTGCTCGTTCCTTCGAGAGCCGTGAGCATATGGAGCACATCCCCCGTTTGGT
>JAFGKB010000188.1 GCA_016928755.1 Anaerolineae bacterium
GGCTTGCGCCAGAGTTGTGATGCGTTACACTGTGGGCTACGTCCCTACCTCCATGATGATTTAAACACTATCCGGCTGGCTACATCTTTGGTAGCCGACCCGCCACTGGAGTTATGGCCGGAGATTGTGGTCCGTGTGCCGCTGCCCAAAGATGTAGAATTGCAGTTGGTAAATCCCTTGCGGGTAGAGAGCGTACGTTGATAATTTTAAGAGGGCGTCGCTTCAAGGGCCACCTCTAGCCGTTTGTTGATACGTCCCTTGCTTTTATAGTTTGCAATACGAATCCGGCCTACTTCCTGGGTATTATTAACGTGTGTGCCCCCATCTGCTTGCAGGTCCAGTCCTTCAATCTCTATCGTCCGTATTACCTTGATTTGTGATGGAAGTAAATTGATTTTGGTGCGGATTAGGTCGGGATGTTGGTCTGCCTCTTCCCTCGGTAGAAAATTAACGTGGGTGGGACGTGCCGCATCAACTTCTACATTAATTTTCAATTCGATTTCATTGACCAAATCCCGGCTTAGATTCTCGAACTCAAAATCCATTCGCCCATACAACGGTTGCATATTGCCACCGGTCACTTTCGCGCCATAGTCACGCCATACAACACCGCATAAGATATGCATAGCGGTATGGGTGCGCATCAAAGCATATCTGTGTTCCCAATCAATATTCCCGGTTACTGTGGTGCCTTCCTCTGGCGGTGTCCCTGTTACTGTATGCCAGATTAGACCTCCTTGGCGATTAACCTTTGTCACCGGCCATATTTGGGTGCCGTTGGTCAGTGTTCCTAAATCGTGGGGTTGCCCGCCACCGCCAGGGTAGAAGGCCGTAGCACTTAAGGCTACCGTGTCACCTTCCACCGCAATAACTTGGGCTTCAAAAGTTTTTAAGTACGCATCATTATGGTAAAGTTGCTTTGTTTCCATGTATAGCTCCTTGGATAAATAAGTGCATTGCACTTTCTTAAGTGCGCTACACTTATTAATTTATGAATTACGTTGCACATGGTCTAAGTAGTAGCAGTTGGGTTTATCTGAGGCCTTGAGGATCTTTTTTTATTGTTCCATCTGCAGTTTATAAATCTCACGCCGGCTCCATCCTGATTCTTTCGCTACAGCCCGTGCTGCCTGGGACGGCGAGTAGCCCTGGGCCAGATATTGGCCTAATGCTATCTTTACTTGCTCTACATCCCACTGTGCAGCTTCCTCCGGTGCCCCGGCCACAACAAGTGTATATTCACCTCTTGGCGAACGAGTTTCCATATTTTCTATTGCTGTCTGAATGTCACCCCGCCATACTTCTTCATAGAGTTTCGTCATTTCCCGGCATAAGGCGATAGAGCGGTTCCCCAATACCTCTAGGAGTGCGTTTAGCGTGGCTTCCAGGCGATGTGGAGCTTCATAAAGCACTAATGTAGCCTTTAATGTATGGATCTCATAAAGCGTCTTTTTGCGTTCATTTGCTTTGCGGGATAGAAACCCTAGGAAGAGGAAGCTATCTGTCGGTAATCCTGATGCTACCAGAGCGGCAGTGTGGGCCGAGGGGCCAGGAATGGGGACAACCTGGAAGCCTTCTTCCAAGGCGGCTCTGATTAGCGTATATCCGGGATCGGAAATCCCTGGCATTCCCGCATCGGATATAAGTGCTACATCACCGCCGCTTAAAGCTTCCAAGATAGCGTTGAGTTTTCGTTGTTTATTACCCTCGAAGAAAGAGGTTAAAGAAGTTTTGATATTGTAATGGTCCAGCAAAACCCGTGCTTTGCGGGTATCCTCTGCGGCTATAAGAGGTACTGCGCCTAAAATACGTAGGGCACGCATTGTAATATCCTCTAAGTTGCCAATGGGTGTTCCTACTATATATAGTGTAGTCATAAAACTTTATTGCCTTATTGAATGAGAAAATTTTCCAGGTTATGTTACATAACCTCATTACCTTTCAGGAAGCTATAAGTAGCTTCCTGAAAGGTAATGAGATTGAGACAATCTAAGTGAGGGGCACTTTGTGTTATAAAATCTATGCCCGGTGGGATATACCGCTTAACAGTGATCCACGCTGCTCGAAGATACCGTCAACTACTAGCCCGCCATTCTGGATATGATAATCCCGAATAGCCTGGTCATGGTCACTGCCCCGCATTTTAAGGACAACGATGGCCCGTTTAATAGCACTTTCCACCTCGACATAGCGCAGGAGTATGATGCCATCTACTAAAAATGCCAGGCCCCCTTTATCGGTGCGGCGATACTGACTTCGTTTCTCCTCACTCAGGAGTAACGTCGTAATCTGTTCTCTGCGCAGGCTATTCACAACCCCGGTATAAATATGGCGTAACTCTACCGGATTATTGGTTAGACGATTGAAGTGGGTTGCACTATCCAGCACCGCTCGTTGTACATTCGCTTCTCTTATATGCGAATGGATGGAGCTTAACGGATCTTGAATACTCGTCTGTAAGACTTGAGGTGAGGTAAAGATAATGCGCAGCTTCCCCTCACGCTCTGGCGTGCGGAGATCGAAGCCGAGTGATTCTGCATCCCGGTATAAAGATTGGGGGAATTCCTCGAACGTTATAAAGATACCGTTTTGACCTTCTTTTATTCCCTCAAGGAGAAATTGCAATGCCAACGAAGTTTTTCCTGTCCCCGGCGCGCCCCGTATCTGTATCACGGAATGCGGCAAGAAACCGCCACGTAACATCTTATCTAATTCGGTAATTCCAGTGGACACACGTGACTCTGTCATAGGTCCTCCTGCTAGCTAATGGTTCTTAGTAAAGACAATAAAAGCCATAGATTTCGAGCAAAAACCCTCGAAATCCAGGATGATCTCCGGTGAAACTGGTGGATGGTCTGGATTATCACGGGAGTGGATTTGCACGCGGAATACGCCTCTCAGGTCTTGAGGTTGGTTGTTGATGAACTGTTCCCATCCTGAGTCCCCATACATCTGTTTATCACCAGAGTTTACCACAACATCTATACCACCACCCCATACATGAATAGGATAACCTGTTAATGCGTTACCGTCAATATCCTGCACCACACCGGCAATACCCATCCAGTTACACCCATAATAAGGGGTTTCATAGCTTATCTCATAAGTAAAGGGATATGGAGAACGAGTTACCCGGGGGGTAGCTGTCTCTGTTGGAGGGATAGGGGTAGCCGTCGGTGATGGCGTTGGTGTGGCAGAAGGGGTGGCTGTGAATGTGGCCGGCGGGGTTGGTGTTATAGTCGGTATTGGAGTTGGGGTCCAAGTGGCCGGAAGTACCAGGGGGGTAGCTGTGGGAGTATTAGTAACGACTGCCATTTGGGGCGCTGGCGGGAACGGGTTGATGGGTAAGTACGGATTGAGGGCAATTGCGATATAACAAATCAAGGTCAGCATTGTGAGTGCTAACATAAGCAGCGTTAAGCTATTGAACAACCGGTCGCGCCCTTGCATCATAACCTCCTATTGAGCAGAGACAGTCACGTAACGCTGTACGTTGGCCTGTGCCCAAAGATTATCGATCCATTCACGGACTGCCTTATCACGAAGAAGCCGCAGGTTATCGGGAGAAACGTCCAGTTCCGGGACACGTTCTAGTGACTGGATAATATGATAACCTAATTCACTCTGTATCACCGCGCTAAGTTGCCCTGGCTGGAGTGAAAAGGCGACTTCCTCAACCTCTCGCGATGTCAATATGCCCCGTGGAAAGTAACCTAAATCTCCGCCATTATCGCGGGTACTCTCATCCTTAGAATATGCCTGTGCCATTGCCCCAAAATCGTTCCCGGCTTCAAGTTGCGCGAGGACTTGCTGTGCTTCCTCGGGAGTTGTCAGAAGGATATGCCGCGCCCGGATATGTTCTGCCGTTGTGGGAACTTGATCGACAATACGATTTACCATTTCCGAGGCGATCATCTCGCGCCGTAGCTCTTCGCGCATCTCTTCTAACGTCATCCCTTCGTTCTCCAGCCGGCGTTGGAACTCAGCTTCTCCAATATCAGCCTTCAATGATTCAATGGTCATATCTATCTCTTGATCGCTGATACTGACCCCCGCTTCAGTAGCGGCTTGCTCAATAAGGATCTGTTCCAACATACGTTCCAAGACCCAGGAGCGGGCCTGTTCTAAAGCTTGCTGTCCTTCTTCGGTACTGGGATCTTGGCCCGCCGCCGTCATAGAGGTTTCATAGCGGGCAATCTGACGCTCATACTCTGCTAGGGTAAGCTTTTGGCCGTTCACTTCAGCCGCTACCGGCTCTATTGTCGGCGTCGGGGGAATAGGAGTAGGTGCCGGTGCATCCGTATTCGCTGGTGATTCTGTTGTAGGTACTATCTGTGGCGTTGAAGTTGCACAGCCGGTCATTAAGATTATACTCATCACCACTAACAGATGAAAGCGTTTGATAATTACCATTAAAATGCCTCCTGCCATAATTCCATAGTATAATAAGCTATAGTGTTACTCCAAAGTCTCCATACTGTATACTTACCCTTACTCCTTGAAGTAACCCTAGTCATTACCGTATTATAGACTGATGAAGCAGTTTATGCAATTGAATCAAGGACCTTAATATAGCAGCGCAAAGGGACATATACCTTTTAATATACCAACTCTGTACTGTACGGTTAACTACTTAATTTTATTTACCATTTAATTGACAAAATTAAAACAATGGAATAAAATTAAGGTATTAGCTTAAATTTTTTAATGTATTAAGCCTATTAAAGAGTGTGAGGAGGTCTATATGTACCCGCTACCTACAAAATGTCCCATTTGTGGCGGTGAACTTTACGCGGAGCGCGTGGCTTGTAAGCAATGTGAGAGTACCATAGAGGGTGAATTCTCACTTCAACAAGTAGCGCAATTGGTACCGGAACAATGGGAGTTCGCTTTTCAACAGTTATCGGCTTTGAGTCCTGAGCAATGGGGATTCGTTTTACAAGTTCTTCCTGGTTTAACAGAGTCACAATGGCAATTCTTGTTACGACTTGCCCGGCTTACACCTGAACAGTGGGCGTTTGTGGATTTATTTTTAAATTGTGAGGGGCGGCTCAACCGGGTTCAAGAAGAGATGGAGCTTTCTTACCCCACTGTGCGGAACCGGTTAAACGAGATCATTCAGTCTCTGGGTTATGAGGCGGAACTCTTTGATATTGGAGAATCGGCTGAACGCCAGACAGTTTTAGATGCGCTGGCTTCAGGGAATATTAGTGTTGATGATGCTATCGAATTTTTAAAGGAAATACAAGAGTAATATGTCAACGGCTATCCGGGTACAAGTTAAACATGAGGTTGACTCAGGGCTTCGTCCTGTAAATCCGCTACGTGATCTGTTGGAAATTGTTGATCTCATTGAGCTTGGATTTCAAGATGAACTAGACCCACAGGGCTTGAAGATGCTCAAGCAAATGCGGCGGTTTGCCCGCCAGAGGATGTGGCCCAGTATCTTCCATAGCAATGTCTTGGACCCTCAAGGCGTGGTCTGGATTGAGGATGGTCACGTGGTTGGAAATTTATCCATCCGGCGGGCCGCATTCTCTCAATATTCTGGCTGGTTAATCGGTAATGTGGTAGTTCATCCCGATTACCGAGGCCAGCATATCGGGCGAGCTCTGATGGACTATGCGATTGAATGGGTTCTCGACCATCAGGGACATTGGGTGGGGCTTGAGGTTCGCGAGGACAATAAGGTTGCCCGTAATCTATATGAATCTCTTGGTTTTGAACTTGTCGGGACAACGTTACATATGTTACGCCCTGGCGGACTGCGCTGGGATAGACCGACAGAAGATGCTACATCTTGGCGTTCGTCACGCCCAGAAGATAATAAACTCTGGGCAAGATTGGCCAAGGTGTGTTATGATTTGCGACAACAAGATGTCCTAGAAATTAGGCCAGGGCTTTATTCTTTTGGTAGCTGGTCCCGCAAGCTGGATCGTTGGTTAAATGGCCAGAACGAATGGGCCTGGGTCAAAGTTCGCGGGCAGACAGGTGCTCGGGCCGGTGTCTGTGTCCGCCTCGACCGTCGTTATCGTTTCTACCAGTGGGGGCTGTTGTTACACCCGCAAGAGGGAGAATTAGGTGCGCTGGAATCTATTTCTCAGGCTATTAGTGTTACACGCCGTGCTAGACTACCTGTTATTACTATTGTTCCAGCGCACCCGGAATTAGTTACCGCGTTAAAGACTATCGGCTTTGGGGTTCATCGTTCGTTAGCACAAATGCTGCTCCATCTTGAATAAGATAACTGTGTGCTAACAAGATTACCAAATCTTTACTCATTCACCTGTTGGCGGGGTTGTGGGATTAATAAAGTTGCCATTGTTCAGTTCTGCAAGGGGTAGTAGAGGTGAGATATTCTCACTGGGCAAGAAGCCCCAAGTTACATTTTGCAAATTCCGCACAAATTCCCATTGGACTAACTCTGGATATTTCTGGAGTGCCAGACCACGGCTTTCAATGCCATAGGCTTCCGAATCGGCCAATAATCGTTGGCGTTCAGCATCTGCGGCAGCCTGTAGTTTGGTGTTTTCTGCGGCTGCTTCGGCCAATAATTTAGTGCGTTGCGCCTCTGCCTCTGAAAGGCGGATTTGACGCTCTTTCTCATATTCTGCTGCGTCAGATTTGTATTTGGCCGTCTCAATAGCCTCCTGAGCAATCTGTTTTTCCTCAATGGCGTTAACGTAATCCTCACTAAAGTCTACCTTGCGTACCAGGAAATCATTAAGTTCAACGCCGATCTCGCTAAATTCCGATACCAAGGCTTCCCGGACGGCCTGCTCATAACTAAAAATACCTTCACCAGTATACAGGTCACCAGCCGAGTAGTTCTGTGCCCACAAACGTGCCAAGTTCCGGGAATAGGCTTTAACAACATTTTGCACGATGGCATCGGTATAGCCGACGTTTTGCACGATATTAACGGCCTCACGAGGAGGAATTCGGAATAAGACTGTGTACTTGACTTGGATTTGTTGTCCGTCAATAGTTTGAGCCGTAACCGGTATGTCGGTGTAATTTGAGCCGGACTGGTCAGGAGCATCACTGGTCTCATAAGAAAGTACCACCGTGGGTATAGTGACGACCTGATCAATAAAGGGGGTACGCCAGTGCAGTCCTGGCTCGAAAGCCTGCCCCGTTAGCCCTCCAAAGCGCACAATCAACCCCACGGTACCAAATTGGACAGTGGTATAGGCTTGAGCCAATCCCAGTGCTGCAAAAATCAGTATTGCAACTATACCCCCGGCTATAACGATTCTTCCCCATGCCCCTTTTCCTGAGTTGCGAGTTATAATCCACACAATACCACCTACAAGCCCTCCCACAGCGAGGGCCACTATAATTGATGGGGCTGCCGCCCCTAAAAACGCTAGAATTGCCATCGTCCTTCTCCTCCTACTTAACCTTTCGTTTGATTACGTTGGCGTACAACCTCATATAAAGTGATTGATCCCGCTACTGCGGCATTAAGCGAGTTAATATTGCCATACATAGGGAGTACCATCAGCCAATCACAGCGATCTCGCACCAAGCGACGTAGCCCACTGCCTTCACTGCCCACCACGATACCCAGTGGAACCGTCATGTCCACTTCTGTATAGGGCTTGGCTCCATACACATCTTCTAATCCCGCGAGCCAGACCTCAGCCGCTTTCAACTTCTCAATCTCTTGCGCCAGATTGGTGACCTTGGCAATTAACAGATGCTCGGCAGCACCTGATGAGGTATTCACCACAGCCGGCGTTACCTCTGCCGCCCGGCGACCCTGGATAATAATCCCATGAACTCCGGCGGCCTCAGCCGTGCGAATAAGTGTACCCAGGTTTTGTACATCCTGGATCAGGTCTAGTAAAAGCAGTAATGGTGGCTCTTGCCGTTGCCGCGCCAAGTCTAGCATATCCTCTATACTGGCATAGGGGTAATCTGATGTAATTAATCCAACTCCTTGATGATGTTCGGTTCCGGTTTCGCTTTCCATCTCACGGCGGGACACAGTTTTAGTAATTAGACGCTGTTTCCTGGCCAGTTGGATGGTTTCATCAATGATTGTATTGCTTACCACCCCTTCTGCAAGTATGAGTTGGAAAGGGCTTCTTCTGCCAGCACGCAATGACTCGCGAACTGCCTGCCGTCCGTAGAGTGTCTCTCGCATATATGTCTCCCTTAAATTACGACCGGCTCAAGTGAGCCGGTCATCAAGTAAATTCCCTATTGCAATCTCCAGCTTGTCCCATCGGGACCGTCTTCAAGTAAAATCCCTAGTTCTGTAAGCCGGTCTCGGATTTCGTCCGCATGAGACCAATCTTTGGCTTTCCGGTAGTCTTGCCGTAATTTCATAAGTAACTCGACGAGGCCATTAACTGTCTCACTCTGCACTTTCTCTTCCAGTCTCTGGGGAATAATGCCTAGCACCTGTCCGCCTAAATCGCGGAACATCTTGTCCATCGCGGTCAAGGTTCCCCGGCTGCCCTCTATATCTTGTTCCAGGTAACGGTTGACCTCTTTTGCGAATTCAAAAAGAACGGCAATGGCTTGTGGGGTATTGAAATCATCATCCATAGCCGTCTTGAATTCCTTATGGTAATCTTCCAATGAGGCTATTTGTGAGAGAATAGCTGTACCGGCCGGTGGCACTGTTTCCATACGGCGGCGCAGCTTACGTACTGTATTTTGTAATCGTCCAACTCCCTTTTCCGCAGCTTCCAATGCCTCGCGGCTGAAATCTACGGGTCCCCGGTAGTGGCTGCTGAGAATAAAATAGCGAATGGCTTCTGCCGAATAGAGTTTTAGGGCATCTTTGATGGTGAGATAATTACCCAGACTTTTGCTCATCTTTACACCGTTTACGGTTAATGAGCCAACCAACACCCAATAGTTACAGAAAGATTGTCCGTGGAATGCCTCGGCCTGGGCTATCTCTCCCTCATTATGGGGGAATATATTTTCCAATCCGCCCCCGTGAATATCAAAGGTTTTACCTAAGTATTCAGTCGCCATCACCGAACACTCAATATGCCAGCCCGGGTAGCCTGCGCCCCAAGGACTATTCCAGCGCATAATGTGTTCCGGTTTAGCCTGTTTCCATAGTGCAAAATCTGCGGGATTGCGTTTCTCTTCCCGTATTGATACCCGTGCTCCGGCATCTAATTCATCCAGTTTGCGGTGCGAGAGCTTCCCATATTCAGGAAACTTATCAATAGAAAAGTAAACATTCCCATCAACTTCATAAGCATAGTCTTTCTCTATTAATCCTTGCACCCATTCGATTATTTGTGGTATATGGCAAGTTGCTCGCGGTGCAATATTAGGGCGTAGTACTCCCAGTGCATCCATATCCTTGTTGTAACTATGAATATAGGTATCTACTACTTCCATTGGTTCCACTCTGTCACGGCGTGCACCCTTGCTGATACGGTCCTCCCCGGTATCCAAGAGATGACCAACATCTGTTAAGTTACGGACATAGCGGACTTTATAATCTAGATGCTTAAAATATCTGACAATGGCATCCATTGCTATATAGGTTTTGGCATGCCCAAGGTGAGAATGGTCGTATACGGTTGGCCCACAGACGTACATATGTACGCGTCTTGGCCGAATAGGCTTGAAGGTTTCTAATTCACGCGAAAGATAATTGTAAATCTTCAAGGGCATAAGTCTTCTACCCCCTAAACGTCATTTTCAAGTGGCCGAGCAAAGATCATACGCCCGGCTGCTGTTTGTAATACCTTGCTAACAGTTACAGTAGTTATATCGCCTATGTAGCTCTGGCCTTCTTCGACAACAACCATCGTTCCATCGTCAAGATATCCAACCCCTTGGTTGAATTCTTTACCCTGTTGGATAACTTGAATATCAAAGGTCTCACCTGGCAACAGGACTGTTTTTACGGCATTAGCTAATTCATTCACGTTGAGCACTTTGACGCCCTGGAGTCCGGCGACTCGGTTCAGATTGTAATCGTTAGTCAGGATAGAGGCATCCATTTCCCGGGCTAGAGCGACTAGCTTATCATCAACTTCCCGCACTCCTTCCACAGCGGCTTCTGTGATACGTACCGGCACAGGGGATTCTTCTTGCAATACACGCAAGATTTCTAGCCCGCGCCGGCCACGATTGCGGCGTAATGTGTCTGAAGAGTCGGCAACATGCTGTAGTTCGTTAAGGACAAATAGCGGAACCACCAACTCGCCTTGGATAAAACCGGTACGGCAAATATCTGTAATACGACCATCAATAATAACACTGGTATCCAAAAGGACAGAGGGACGGCAGTTTGCGTCTACTAGTTCTTGCGGCTGCTCTTTCGTAAAGATTTTACCGTAAAGCGGCTGTAACAGGTCGGCACGAGTCGTGGTAATGGTCATACCCAAGTAAACCAGAGTTATAGCGGCGATAATAGGGGTTATTTGCCCCAGTGCCCCCGGTAGATAGGATAGCGGGATTGAGATAACCGCGCCACCAATAAGTCCTATAAAAATCCCGATGATGGCCGAGAATAGCATATGGGCCGGTTGTTGTTGAATAGCACTCCGGATTGCCATAAATGGGCGGATTGTTAATGATGGCATACTGAGAAAGCCAATTAATGCCCCTAAAATGCCGGAAATAATTAAGACCGGTAGCTGTGGTAAGTTCAGCTTTGGAAACCAGATTAAGATTTGATTGCCGAGTGTGAGTCCCCCTGACCCAAATACTAAAAGACCGATGATGCGTGTGATAAAAGTTGCATTTAACATAAATTCTCCATAATAAAAGTACAGGTAGCTCTATCAGCCACTTGCTAAATAAAAGTAATAAGTCAGAAAAATTAATCATTGGTTTAATAAAAGTAAAAATACTCATCATAGCTAAAATCCTATTCCATATTAACACACTAGAAGTAAATGTCAAAAAATTGACCTTTTCAGGATTTTGGCTATAGTCTATGCATAAAGGTATGCTATGATAAAATGTCCTGAATGTAATACAGCACTTCCAAAGTGGCGAGACTTAAAACTCTGGGACCGTGTTTTTTGTCCTGCCTGTGGCGTTGAGCTTGAAGTGGTGGAGATTTCCCCTTTCACCCTTGAATCTGTCGTTGACCTTGACTGGATAGACGAAGATGCAGAAGATGAGATAATTTCCTAGGGAATAACTAATTGCCACATAGTCATGTCAAGACAAGAAAAGGCCAGCTTAAAGCTGGCCTTTTCAATTTTCCTCTGGTTATGGGAGCTACATGCGTTGGCGAGAGATAAAGAAAAGCACCGCTACGCCTATAGCAAGAATTGCCACAAAAATACCACTAACTTTTATGACCGTGTTTAAAATGTTGGTTACAGGCGATGAATTTTCTTCTGGTTCTTGTTGTTCAACATTTGCACTCTCGCCGGCTTCTTGGGTCCCCTCAGCTACGGGCTGCGCTGGGGTATTGGGTTGTGTATCTCCGCCCTGCTCACCCGTTGCATCCGTTGCAGCGTTTTCATCCCTAACATAGGCTAGTTCCAGGGAAGAGACCTGGCCCGCGCTTAGTGGAATGTTCCATTGCCCGGCATCGGTTAATTTGTAACCTGCCGGCGGTGTATGGCGCAGAATGTAATTTCCCGGCTGTAAGTTTTGGAAGCAGTATGGCTCGCTCATTCCATCCGTAACATAATCGCCGGCTGGACCGCTTGTTCCCACTACATTGACATTGGAATTGGGCAGCATCTCTTCACTCTCAGATTGGCGGAACATATCCCCATTACGGTCATGATAGGCTGTGATACAGATTGCGGCTGTATCGCCTGCCGGAGTCGCCGGTGTTGTACCTGTATTACCAGAATTTGGGTCTTGGGTAGGTTGTGCCCCAGGTTCCTGGGTAGCGGCTACGGGTTGTTCTGCCGCGGGGGTTGCGGTGGGTTGTGGTTGCGCCTGGCCACCAGGTATGGATATAATAATCTCATCTCCAATCGAGAGCATATCATTAGGCCCTAGTGTGCCCGCATTAAGCCGGCGCAACTCATCGGTCTCAACCCCATACTCAATAGCAAGACCGAACAGGGTATCACCTGACTCGACGATATGAACAACTGCCCCATCTGGACGGGGAGTAGGTTGAGGGCGGGGTGTCGCGGTATAGATCGGGCCTTCTGCGGTGGGGGGCGGTGGAGGGGAGGTTGGGGTCGCCGTTTCACCGGGGGTTAAGAGCACCAAGCTGATGTCATCCCAATAGGCGTCGTTGTGTTTAAGTGACCATTTCGCGTGGGCACGGGTAAATATGGTAGCAACACCACCTGGGCCTACCGTTGCTTGCAAAGGGCCAACTAGTCCAAATGTATCATAATGGTAGACTGGGTTACTCCAGATAACGCTGGAGGAGAAAGGATCAGTTCCGCCATTGGGATCAATACCTACTTGGAAACTAAATGAGAAGGGGTCGCCAGATGAATAAGGCTTATCCTCATTGCTGGCCCAGGCATGAGCGTAAGCCGATGCTTGTACGGTCGCTCCTGCAGGTATATTTTTTACCACCTGGTAATAACCGGCGTTTTGTTTACCAAAGAAGGTAAAACACATACCGGCATAATAACCGGTGTGGATCCGTGCCGGGTCATTGTCAAAAGGATGCTCATTAGGGATAACTTTACATTCTGGACGTTTGTACTCCCCTTCTTGCCACCATGTGACCCATCCTTGCGGTGTAAATATCTCACCATAAGCGGCACCATTGAAGGTGTCCCGAGTCCAATTGTCCCAGTTAGCAGCATTGTTATTACTGGGCTTGCCTAAACCTTCAAGACCAGGATTAGCCAATAAGTTAGTACCAGTTTCCTGGTATACAGAACTTTCCTTGGGTAATGCTTGCACCATAGGAATTGGAAGGAGGGTAAGCGTAATCACCAACAAGACACCTACCGCTGCCATTTTTCTTAACTTCATCTGATTGTGCCTCCTTAAATATCTTACTACACAGCACAAAGTTTTATACGGCTTCTTCTGAACAAAATACAACCGCCAGCTTCCATAGTACCTGATGCCGGCGGTGTGAGAACGAAGCACATACAACATCAGCGATTATAGCATAGGGAATAACCTTGTCAACAATGCCTTGAATTTATTATGTGGTTTCAGTGAACCACTGCATCGCATCTGGGTCTAGCCAACCGTTGATGGAGGTACCTACTTCCGGGATTGGCGTGCTTCCTATGGGTTGGGTGAGGCATAACGCACCAACACTTAGTTTAAGTGTGAGTCTATAGTTTCTACCATGATAAACTCTCTGGGTGACAGTCGCTGTAAATGTGGGGGTGTCTTTTGGCCGCACTGTAGAACTGAGGTGAATCCCCCAAGTATGAATAAGCAGCGTGCCCTGGGTTCCTGGGTCCGGCAACTGGCACGCGCTATCAAGGATCAGTGTACCCAAGCTAGTACTGATTTTGGGAGGAGACTGGGCCAATACGGTGGCCGGCAACATATTATCCAGACCCAGGAAACGGGCTACCCAAGGTGTCCTCGGCTCCTTGTAGACAGTTTCTGGGTGTCCGGCCTGGATCACCTTCCCCTGATGGAGTAGGATAACCCGGTCGGCCAGTGCAAAGGCTTCTTCCTGGTCATGAGTGACGGTGATTGTTGTGACGCCTACGCGCTGCAAAATTGAGGGGAGTTCCTCTAACAATCTCTCGCGTAGATTGCGGTCCAGCGCGCCCAAGGGTTCATCCAGGAGCAATAAACGTGGTTGGGGAGCCAGACTCCGGGCCAGTGCTACCCGCTGTCGTTCCCCACCGGATAATTCATTGACATCACGATTCCCAAAACGCTGTAGCCCCACTATGTCGAGCATCTCGGTAACCCGGGTTGTGATTTCTTGCCGCGATTTCTTTTGCATACGTAACCCGAAGGCGACATTCTCGGCCACGGTACGGTGGGGAAATAGTGCGTAGTCTTGGAACATCAGTACCACGCCCCGTTGATGAGTAGGAATGTTGTCCTGTGGCTCCCCGTCCAGCCATACAGCACCTTTCTCAGCGGTCTCTAATCCGGCGATAATACGCAGTAGAGTGGTCTTGCCGCTGCCAGAAGACCCCAATAGACAGGCAATTTGTCCCTGTTCTACGGTAAAGTCTACCCCGCATAAGAGTGGGTGTTCTTGGTATGTTTTATGGATATTCTTAAGTTGAAGAAAAGACATCAGTGTTATAGGACTCCTTTTCCCCGGTGCAATGCACATTCCTAAGTGCGTTGCACCTACTAAAACGCCTGTGAATTCTCAGATATTTCTGTGTTTCCTCTCCCTAAAATGACTGTACACCGGGAGGACGCAGAAATTCTATGGCTATAAAGCCGGTCACACAGACCGTCATTAAGATTGTGGACATAGCCAGGGCTTGCCCGTAGTTTAAGGCTCCGGGTTGCGAGAGGAAGCGGTAAATGGCAATAGGTATAGTGGGAAGTTCTGGCCGGGCTATCATTGAAGTCGCACCGAATTCGCCCATTGAAACAGTGAAAGCGAAAACTGCCCCCACGGCTAATGCCCGCCAGATAATGGGCAAATCAATTTCCCAGAATACCCGGGCGGGCGATGCCCCCAGTGTGGTGGCTGCCTCACGTAATGAGGGTTGGACGGCCTTGAGTGCCGGTAGCAAACTGCGCATCACAAAGGGCAGTGCTACCAATGTATGCCCACAGATAATCAGAAGCGGTGTGCCGCGCAAATTCAGGGGTGGCCGTCCCATAGCCAGCAAGTATCCTAAACCCAGAGTGACGGCGGAAGTCCCCAAAGGTAACATAAAGAGTGCGTCCAGAAGCCATGTTTTTTGAGACTGTTCATTATCCACACTCTTTTTATCCGCTTGGAGAAAACCTAAAGAGATAAGTATACCTAAAACCAATGATAGCAGCATTGTGATTAGGGCAAATCGGGTTGAGTTTCTCACCGCTTCGAAGGGAGGCACATAGAAGATAGAACTCCTGGGATTCTCAAATAAAGCGGAGTAATAACGGATACCGGATCCAAATGAACGGATTGTCAGGGTTAACAAAGGTGCAGTTAGCAGGAGCAGAGTTACGAGCGTGTTACCCATGACCAAAGCGACTTCTCCCCCAGTCTGGGGGCGGCGTTGCGTGCTCCAATAAGGGCGTAAGTCCAGGGGCCGGGCCAATCCAGATTGTAGCCGTGAATAGGTAAGAGTAAGCAAGAGCGTGATAAGAATCTGGACCAATGATAATCCGGCTGCCACCGGCAAATTGGTGAAATTGACCGTCTGACGATAGACCTCTACTTCCAAGGTAACGAAATGGGGACCGCCTAAGATTAAAACAACGCCAAAGCTTGTAAAGCAGAAGATAAAGACCAGCAAAGATGCCGCTCCCAGGGAAGGCATTAAAAGGGGCAATGTGACTTGGCGGAATGCCTGCCAGGGGGATGCCCCTAATGTCCGAGCGGCTTGTTCGAGGTGCGGGTCCAGATTGGCCCAAAATCCTCCTACCATGCGCAGTACCAGGGTGTAATTATAAAAGACATGGGCTAACAGAATAGCCCCAAAAGTATAACGCAAGTCTAAAGGAGGATGGGAAAATCCGAACCAGCTTATTAATGCCTCATTAAGGGGAGATTTAGGCCCCAATAGGATTGTAAATGCAGTAGCGACGACTACAGTAGGCAAGACGAACGGGACGGTTGTGAGAGCATTGAAGATACTTTTACCCGGAAAATCATAATGTGCGAAGATATAGGCTCCGGGTAATCCTATAACAAGTGTCAGTATTGTGGAGAGCAATGCTTGCCAGAATGTGAAACCTATAACCTTTAGGGTAGGAGGACCAGCTAAGCGCGCTAACAGTGCGCTTAGCTGTAGCCCCCCTTCCCAGGTTAAGCTGGCCCGCAGTATTTCCGCTAGTGGATAGAAGTAGAAGAAAAACAGGAATAAGAGGGGGAGGGACAGCAATGCGTAGGGGATAAGTTTAGAAGGAGATTTTTTCATTGCCATCGGTCTATTTGAGAACGGTTTCTGTCCATGCCTCTATCCATGCCTCACGTTTCTGTTCAATGGCTTCTGCCAGCACCGTGACCGGGTCTTCTGCTTCCAGAGCAAAATCAGTGAAGACTTGTGGTAATTTGGCTTCAGGATTAGACGGATAGACCCACATCTGTAACGGTATATCTTCTTGGAAGTCGGTGCTCAACAGATATTCGATAAAGGCTTCTGCCAAGTCTCGATTTTGGCCGTTCTTCAGGATACCGGCAAATTCAATCTGCCGGAAACAGGTCTGGGGGGCCGTAACCGCGCCTGTGGGTGGAACTTCCAAAGGTTCCTCACTGAAGTAGACTTCGGCTGCCGGACTGGTTGCGTAACTGACGACTAACGGGCGCGTACCCTCACTATAAGCACCCCCGCTGAACTCACTGTAGTAAGCGGAATCCCATCCATCCACGACCAGGACATCATTATCCCGTAATGCTTGCCAGAAATCCAAATAGGTATAGTCGCCATCTTCGCCAAATACACCGATTGTCGCCATAAGGAAGGCCAATCCCGGTGAGGAAGAAGCCGGATTTTCCACGACCAGCAACCCTTTATATTCTGGTTGGGTGAGATCTTGCAGGCTTTGTGGTACCGGCAACTTAGCTTCTGTGAGGGCCTGTATATCGTAGTTTAAACAGACATCGCCATAATCCGTAGGCACAACCCGGTACTGAGCATCAAGTCGCAGCGCTTCCGGGATGTTATTTAAGGCTTTGGCCTGGTATGGTTCAAAGATATCAGCTTCCAGTGCACGACTGAGAAAGGTATTATCTATACCATATAGCACATCAGCTTGTGGATTATCACGACTGAGGATCGCCTGATTTAGCATCGTACCGGCGTCCCCGGCTTGCAGGAACTGAACAGTGACGTTGTTTATCTCTTCAAATTGCCGGATAACCTCTTCACTGACACTGAAGCTGTCATAGGTCATAATGCGCAAGGTTCTCGGCCCTGTTGTGCCCGGTTCCTCTGTGGGGGCTGCTGTGCAACCTCCGGTTACCAATATAATTACTATGGTAAGTGTCAATAACCAACGTTTCATAACTAACCTCCTAAAGTATATTTTTAATACTCACTATGTTTGTGGAAACACCATAACAGCCCTTTTTTAAGGGTTATGATCGCTTTGGTTTCCTCAAAGACATTGCTTACACCACGTGTTTTGCCGAAGTACAGAGTTTCGTTGCGGAGGGGATACGCAAGACCTTGGGTAGTTACGCCTTGTGCATCACCACCTAGGGGAATAAGTGACAGTATATCTCCCGGCTGACCGGTGATGTTGAGGGTACAGTTACCACGAATCAGCCGTATGGCCCAGGTGGCATTTGCAAATACTACATTGTGTCCGTCCAGGGCTGGATGGGCCAACAAGAGCAGGTTGGCCCATTCCTGGTCTGGCCGTCCTCCTAATGCACCTAGTACAATGATTTCCTGGGGATTTTGCTCGACAGCCCAGAGCAGAGCTAACTCCAAATCCGTCTCGTCTTTTTGTGCCGGATAGGTATGTAATACAGCCCCCTGCTCTACAAGGTCTTGATGTTCAGTTTGAAGTGAGTCCATATCCCCGATAATATGCATGGGGATGAGTCCCGCTGCTAAGACGTGATGTGTTCCTCCATCAGCCGCGACTAATAAATCATCTGGGCGTACCCAGTAAGACACTTCGGCATTGACATCTTCTATGATGCCGTTGGCAAAGATAACAATACGCATAAAGATACTCCTTTAGAAGTTAAGGCATAGGGCATAAATGATTTCTATGAATTGAATAAATCATTTACCCCTAGAGTCACCAAATTGCCAGGGGATAACATGCAGTGCTAGGAGGCTAAAAACAAAAAATCCTTGTCAGCCGTTTAAGCGTCCAAGGAACTTCTGTGATGCTTAAGCTACTCCCTACGCTGGTATAACCCAGATCAGGTTTAAGGGTTGATGCCGGTGCTTTCTCGCTTGGACATCTTCTCAGCCCGTTTCCTCGGGCACCCCTGGCTTACCTAATATATATTCTCTATGTAAAGTTAATTATACCACTACTTACCTTATCTGGTCAAGGATTTTTTAAGATATTTATCAAGAAATTTCAGAAATAACCTCTCTTTAAAACACTCTCTTCTATGTCATCGGTTACCATTCTTTGAATATGTTGTAAAAAGCGGTCAAAGGTTTCTATGGCAAATGGGTTGGTCTCTAAATATTCTTCAAACATCGTTCTGTGTTGGTGTCTATTTCCCGCTATATTAAAACGGCTACGGAAATTAGACGAGAGACGTTTGGCTTTTCGTAATATGAGGATTTCGTCTATAGCTGTTGTGCTAGTATTGATTGGTGTCATATCAAGCCACTCACATAAAAGATAGTACTTTGCTCCAGGCACGGCTGTCTTTATGTCCAGAGCTGTTGCGGCTGCTTCTTGGAACATCGTTTTATCTAAGTTAGTTTTGCACTCGGCTGCTATATAAGCAATATAGGTATCAATAGTGACACTTTCTTGAAAATCAGGTGTATAAGAAGTTTGAATAAACAGATGTCGTCCAATAGCAAAATCATGGTCTTTTTCTCGAAGTTGTATACCACCCCCTATAACAGGGTCTGTGATGCTTGATTCAAAGCGTATTGAGGAGAAACAGGTAGTAGGTCCGAAACGTAATTCATAAGGCTGGAATTTAGCTTTCAGAGCTGTTATTACGAGCATAGGCAAAAATTCCTCTATGATAGTATTATCAAGTTTAAGTTGTCCTTTCTGTCTATATAAAAAATCTTGCTCACTATCAAATATTAA
>JAFGKB010000189.1 GCA_016928755.1 Anaerolineae bacterium
ACTCCTCTGGAAATCGGTGCATTGCACTTTCTTAAGTGCGTTGCACCTGACCGATTTTCAGAGGAATACTAGTCAAGCTTTTATCATTCAACAACCACTGAGGTCGTTCCTATAAATTAGCGCTTACGCCTCTTTCAAAGATTCAGCAAAGCGATAACCGAGTTCTTCGCCCTTATTTAGTAATTCCAATGTCGGAGCACCTTTAAACTCCCAGACATCGAAAACATCCCAACGCAGGTCCTCAACAAACTTATTGAAGTCACGGCGGGCACCGCCACTCCAACCATAGCTCCCAAAATATGCGGTCTTGCGCCCCATGATGCGCTTCCCCTTAGCCATATTCAACATATCCATCATCGGCGGGAAAATACCGCCTTCATAAGTGGGCGCACCTACAAGAACACCACGCCGGGTATAAAGATACGGGAGAATATAACTCGCGTGGGTATGCCGCACATCAAAAATATCGACAGGTAACCCGGCACGGGCGACACCCTCGGCAACCGCCTCTACCATGTGTTCGGTGTTACCATACATCGTCCCATAAATCAATGTGACACCGGGGTCACCGGAAGATTGGGCATAGTTGGCCCACTTTTTATACAGCTCAACAATACGCTCTGGGTTTTTACGCCATATCAAGCCATGAGATGGAGCAACGACATCTATGGGAACATCAGCGAGCTTATCAATAGCTTTGAGTACCGGTTTAGGATACAACGCAACAATATTGACGTAGTAACGCAGGGCTTCTTTCTCATAGAAGTCTAAGCTGGTGCACTGTTCATCAAAAATCACACCTTGTAACGCACCATACCCCCCAAACCCATCACAAGAGAACAAAACCTTCTGACTAACCTCATAGGTCATCATTGTCTCTGGCCAGTGGACAAATGGCGTCGCCACAAACTTTAGAACCGGGCCGCCCAAATCCAGAGTCTCACCATCCTGGACAATCTGGATGCCATCCTCAATCCCGTAATAGGATGTAATCATATCCGCAGCTTTTGCAGTCCCCACCAACTTAACGTTGGGCGCAACACGGCGGAAGGTACGCATCACTCCAGTATGATCCGGTTCCATATGGTTAACAATAATATAATCAAGTTCAGCGGGATCAATAATCTGCGCTATTTGGTCCAGTAACTCATCGGCCTTAAAATCCTTGGCCATATCGATCAATGCAGATTTCTCGCCTTTAACAATATACGCATTATATGAAACACCTTCCTGCGTAATAGGCCACAGTCCCTCAAAAAGATCAGTGGTACGATCATTAACACCAATCCAGTAAATTCCAGGTTTAACTTCAATAGCGGGCATATTATTTCCTCCTCCAGAAACTCACTCAACTTCCCACGTAAAACTTTCGTCAATTGAGACTTCATATTCAAGGGCTAATTCCAAGCCCTCACAATCAAGGGCTTGTAAGTCATAGACACCTGGAGCGATATAAAATCGCCGCGCAGAGTCTGGAACTAAATATTCATTATCACCCAACGAATCTGGCCCCCATTCCTCAAGGGAGGATTCAGAGATATAGAGATAACAAATATCAACCGTCCCATTGTTCACGACAGTGACCGGCACTTCACCCTCACCCCCCAAACGAAGCGTGGTAGCAACACTTATATCCCAGGCGGTATCCAATATCACATTGTCACAATTCTTGATAGTTACATCTTGAGCACCACCAGGAATGTCAAAGTCGCGAGAGTCTCCAGGTGCGATATTATCATCACCCAACCAATCACTCCCCCAGCTCTCACTGTTAGCAGGTGAGATATAGACATAGCAAATATCTTCCGCAGTGTTATTCTCTATGGAAAGAACAAATGGATCACCAGATACTTCCTGTTGCTGAATAGACCAGACAAAATCGGTGTCTATATTCACATCAGACTCAACCAGCACATCAACATCATTACAATCAACAGCCCGCAAATCATAAACATCCGGTGCAATGAAGAAAATACGTTGGGCATCAGCATACAGCGATTCATATAAGCCCAACCGGTCCTCACCCCATTCACCGGCCTGCGTGGGAGAAATGTACAGGTAACAGATTTCATCAGGGCTGTCATTAATCACGCGGACAGCGACTTCGTCCTCGCCACCTACTGTCAACACAGTATCAGACCCAATTTCCCAGGCTGTGTCTAGTACAGTCTGCTCACAATCGGCAACCAAAACATCGTATTCACCCTCCGGTAAATCCATAGACCAAGATTCTCCCGCATAGATATACTCATCCTCATCTAACCAGTCCTCACCCCACTCCTCAGCACCACTGACGGAGATCAAGACATAGCAAATATCATAAGGTGACTTGTTTTCAATGGTTATCCCCAAGCCCCCTGATGAGGACTTAACCGGGGCTTCTGTTTCTACAGGCGATTCTGTCTCTACAGGCGATTCTGTCTCTACAGGCGATTCTGTCTCCACAGGCACTTTTGTTTCTACCGGAGCCTCAGTAAGTTCAGTCCCCACCTCAGAAGGAGGCGGCGGAGTACTAGGAACGAAAAGTGAGCACCCCAACGAAACTAACAGCACACCGATCACAACAAACCATTTTATACCCTTATTCATCAATATATCTCCTAAAATTATTAATTAAAAAAGCACTTACTAATCACTTAATGTCCAAGTTGTAACATCATCCATTAAACTCACATTGGTTTCCTCTACCAATGTGTTACTATCACCATCCAGTGCCCTTAAGTCATAGGTACCCACGGGCACATAGAAGATCCGCTGGTCACCAGAAGCGATAGTCTCTACGCCACCTAACCAGTCAGCACCCCAATTATCATTGGTTGAAGGGGAAATATTCACATACCAGACATCACTCGAGGTCTGATTGTCCAACAAGAGAGCGACCATATCCGGGCCACCAACTGTGATGGTACTACTTTGAGAAATGCCGCTTTCAGATTCAACAGGAATCTCTGCACAATCTTTAAGCAGTACATCATAAGTACCTGGATCCATCTCAAAAGAACGACTTTCGCCCGGACTAATCATAGCCTGGTCACCAAGTTGATCCTCACCCCAGGACTCACTATCCTCTGGTGAAATGTAAACATAGCAAATATTGTAGGGTGACTGGTTGTTGATAGTCAAATTCGCTCCACCTAATGACGGCGCGACAGAGGTCTCCGTAGGTTTAGTCCCCACTTCCGAAGAGGGAGGCGGTGTAGCATCAGGAGTGAGAAATGAATACCCCAACAAGAGTAAGGCGCACCCACCGATCAAGGACAGCAGTGCCAATCCACTTAAAACCCAGACCCAGGCGGGAATCCCTTTACGGGTCTTTTCAGGCTGTGGGGTAGGAACTACAGCGACAGGTTTAACTTTCTGCCCCAGTAATGCCCTTTCTAGTGCACTGATAAAAGCCATCACACTTTCAAAACGCGCTCCCGGTTCTTTTGCCAGAGCCTTTTCAAGCACATCACCAACCCCTTCCGGTAGGTCCGGACGGGTATCAGAAATAGGAGGCGGCGGCTCATGGGTAACTTTGTAGAGCAGGGCCATCGTACTATCAGCCTTAAAAGGCACGGTACCGCTTAACATCTCATACGCCACAACGGCCAAACTGTATTGATCGGTGCGCGTATCGACCGTTAACCCCTGTGCTTGTTCTGGAGACATATACTCTGGGGTCCCCATAATCGTGCCGGTTGAGGTAAGACGTGTATCGGAAGATGCGCGGGCAATACCGAAATCAGTAAGTTTCGCCTGACCTTCAGAATCAATCATAATATTGCCCGGCTTAATATCACGATGGATCAGACCTTGCCGGTGAGCATAATCCAGGGCTTCTGCAAGAGGGCGCAAAATGGCAATAATTTCCCCGGAAGATAACGCACCACGTTCCCTAATGTATTTGGTAAGTTCTGTACCTTCCAGGTATTCCATTACAAAGTAATGCCAACCGCTCTCCTGCCCTACATCGAAGATCGTAACAATATTAGGATGTCGCAGTTGAGCAGCCGAGCGCGCTTCCCTCAAAAAACGGTCGATAAAGTCTTGCTGCCATATGAGGTGCGGGGCCAGGACTTTGACAGCTACAGTGCGCTCCAGAGTTGGATCATAGGCGAGATAAACAACTGCCATCCCTCCCCGACCTAACTCTTTCTGAATAAGGTATTTCCCTAAACGCTTATTGACCAGGCTGTCATTTTCCATAGTATAATCCGTCAAGTCTCCCCCCCGATTATTAATCACTTAGTGTCCAGGTTGTAACAGCATCCACGAGACTCACACTGGTTTCTTCTACTAATGTATTCTCCTCACTATCCAATGCCCTTAAGTCATATGTCCCCGCGGGCACATAGAAAATCCGCTGCCCCCCAGAAGCAACAGACTCCACACCCCCCAACCAGTCATCGCCCCAGTTATCGTTGGTGGAAGGGGAAATATTTACATACCAGACTTCACTCGCTGTCTGATTGACTAACAAAAGGGCGATGACATCCGGGCCACCAACTGTGATGGTACTACTGCGAGAGATACCGCTTTCTGATTCAACAGGGATTTCCTCACAGTCTTTGAGTAATACATCATAAGTACCCGGATCCCGCTCAAAAGAACGACTTTCACCAGGACTAATAATAGCTTGGTCACCAAGCTGGTCCTCACCCCAGGACTCGCTATCCTCAGATGAAATATAAACATAGCAAACATCATACGGGCTTTGATTTGAGATGGTAATCTCTACCGGGGAAGAAGTAGTTGTTCCTCCCGCCCCACCACAAGCCAAAAGCAACAAACTCATCAAAGCCACAAACACAAAATACCGTTTCATCATTGCTTCTCCTTTGAATAATTTAAAATCAAGCTAAGATAGTTCCAGGATTTCAAATCACTCCCAAGTAAGGAAGAGTTAAAATGGGACATTTGCCCATCCTATATCGGGTAATTAGGGAGTATGACTCTCCTGGAATAGACCTATTATAACAAGGCAGTGATATTGTGTGAGAAGGAGCATGACTCCATTTCACAAGCAATCATATATTTCCATTATAGAGGAGATTAGATAGAATACAAAGTATACCCACATCCAATCCTACGCCCTTGGTTATAGAAATACTAACTAAACTAAATTTGCTTGTAATCTAGCTATATGTTATAATCTAATAAACTTTTTAAGAATTCTCAAAAACAGGATAGAATGTCTAAAGAAAAGGTCCAATTACTACCGCAGAAACAGGCGCAGCAACTACAGGATTTATCCGAGCGTGCCCGACTTAACTTGGCGCGTTATGCTGGAGTGGAAGTGGAGTATAATGCTGTGGGAGTCCAGATGCTTGATGAGTGGATAGACCGCCACCTCAGGCAGTTTCCCACACCCTCAGGACAGATTGTGACAGTGTGGGCAGCTTTCTTAGGGGAAGTCTTCCGGCAACGTTTTAACGGACGCTGGATCACACAGGTCACGCCCGATGGCAAATCCCACCTAGGGGTTGCCTGTCCTAAAGGGCCAAAGAATTACGTTTTTATCAATGTGATGGACCAGATACAAAAACGGATTCATGACGGCATGCAGGAATCACTGGCCTTTTATTACACGCTTACCGGTATGGAAATCAAAGCGGGTTAAGCTTTTGCCCCATAAAAAAAACTCCCGTCAGCATTGACGGGAGTTTTTTTAACTTCTGTGTTTTCAACTTCTGTGTTACAGATTGAGTCTTACCACAGTCCTGGCGTTTTTACAAATGTAGCTAGGATTTTCACCAATTCTTTAGGTGTATTGGCATGCACAAACCGGTACTCTATACCGGGATAATTACTTTCTAAAAAGCCCTTAATATCCAGGGGCCAATTTTGGGGATTAATGACCAACACATGCCGGTCAGCCGGTCCCATACCGGCGTCATCCGCATTCGTCCCTACCGTCCAATGGTAACGGCTCCATACCCCACTATCCGCAATCGCCTTCAACCACTCTCCGCTGGTACCAGGATGCAAAAGCAGATAATGGCGGGTATATTGCTGCCGGGGAGGGACAAAGCTGACATCACCATCTGGCTCAGGTGTGGTAATGGGAATAGGGGGACGGGGAGATGGACCAGATGAACTAGCCGCGACGACTAATTCGGCATCATCCCAGTAAGTGTCACAGTGTTTAAAAGGCCACAAGACACGGCTGCGTAAGAAGACCGTTACTGTGGAATTCTGGGCCTTGACTTCAACCGTTGGCACCTGGGCAAAGACATTATAAATATGCGCACCTTTACCCCAGACGATAGAATCCTGCCACGGGTCAGTACCCCCGGTAGGATCAATACCTACCTGGAAGATAAAGTTACGGATATCGGAGTTAGATTGAGAACCTTCAAGGGCGAAGTAAGCGCCCGCTCCTGCCCCGGCACTGGCATGCGCATCATCTTTATTATTAGACCAGGCATGCGCCCAGGCAGAAGCCTGTAATGTATCGCCAACCTGGAATCCCTCTGATACTTGTTGGAAAACACCGGCATTATGAATGCGATAGAATGTAAAATATTTCAAGCTGCGGTTACCGCTACGAACGCGCAGCGGGTCAAGGAATGGAGGCTCCCGGTTGATGACGTGCATTTCAGGACGCCCATAACCGGTGCGGTTATTGGGGTCATGAGGTACGGGACCACCCTCTTTCCAATAGGCGACCCAGGACTCAGGCGTAAATATCTCACCGAATTCCTGACCCGTGTAAGTTTTCCGGCACCAATTCCCTTCAAAACCGGGGTTCTTAAGTAGATTTGTCATCAGGCTGTCCTCCTTAAATCTAGCTAGACCTGGCGATTAACGCCCCAAGTGCATCGGCATAACAACGTGGAGGAAGGCATCATCACCCACACCACGGATTAAGCCGGGATTTGTCGGCTCATTCATCTCAATCGCGACCTGGGGTGTATCCAAAGCCGAGAGGACATCAATCAAGAAGCGCACGTTGAAGGCTATTTCTAATTCCTCGTTACCCTCAACATTAGCTACTAGTCCTGTCGAGCCTTGGCCGGATTCGGCAGAGGCGGCAGAGACAATAACCTCCCCAGGATTAATAGTCAAGCGCACGATATTGGCCACATCACGGGCGAAAATAGCCGCGCGCTTACACGCCTGGAGGAGTTCATCACGGCCAACGACCAGACGGGTCGTGTGAGATTGGGGAATAATGCGCCGCACATCTGGGAAATTACCATCAATTAACTGTGAGTTAAGCACGGTGTCCTTGAACTGGAACAACACCTGGTTGTGGGGGCGCGTGGTCGAAATCAAGACCGGTTCTTCCTGGGAACCCAGGATGCGCTCCAACTCAGAGAGGGCACGGGCCGGAATGATAACGCTGAAAGGTTCGGGAACCGGGTGGATTAGGGGAATGGTGCGCAGAGAGAGCCGGAAACCATCCGCCGCGGCCAAGGTCACCGTCTCACCTTCAAACTCCGCCAGTACACCGGTAAGAACCGGGTGGCTCTCATCGGTAGAGGCGGCAAAGGTCACCTGCCCTAGACCGGTGTTTAAATCGCCGGCCTCCACAGCGAAACCGCCGCCATCTTCTGGCTCAGGCAGAATCGGGAACTCATCGGCAGAGATACCCCGGAAGCTGGCCTTAACGGAGCCACAAGATAGGCCCAAGGTAAGGGCTTCCGTATCCAATTCCATGCTCACCTGGTCAGGGGGGAGGGAATTCACCAAGTCAATAAAATTACGTGCGGGAACTGTGATCTGACCATCAGTTTCAACACGTGCACCTACCCAATGCACAATACTCAATTCCATATTCGTGGCAGCTAACTTCAACTGCCCGTGGTCTGTCGCCAGAAGGACATTACCGAGAATGGGCATTGTGGTGCGTGAGGGTACTGCACGACCAACAATCCCCAGCCCCCTGGAGATATTCTCTTGCAGACAGGAAAGTTTCATAGAGGGCCTCCTGATTGCTTAGTTTATAAGATTATACACTAAGTATACTCTAACCTTTTAGAAATAGCAAGAATTGCTAATGACCAACCTCTGCCAACCGCAGTTCATGATCCAGAAGTTCAGTAGCTGCCGTTGCCAGACCCACAACCAACCAGAAAAGCGTCACCGAGTGATGGAAGTCGAGGCTGAAGAAGTAGTGGTCAAAGATCCCCCCCACCAGACCGCCAATCACTGCCGCGTGTAGCCCATACCACAGGTGCTCCAACTCAGGATAGGCGATGACCAACTCGCGCCGTTTCCAGAAACGAACTAATAACAGACCGGTAACAACGAAGAAAGCGGCCAAGCCGACCAGCCCCATCTGCTCGGCAATAATCAGATAAACATTGGCAACGCCAATATAGATGTCAATATCCGGGGCACCGGCAAAACCTACACCGAGAAGTGGATACCGCATAATAAGAATAAAGGCATCTTTGTATTCACCAAAGCGCATCTGGGTAGATAGGTCCTGACCAAGAAACCCTTCAATGAAGTGCAACACATATTCTTGGGTCCAGGGTAGGATTAAGACCAACACAAATAATGCTCCAAGAACTACCAGTAGCTTACGGTAGCGCAAAGCTGCGATTACAAAGATGGCCGCGGCAACCCCCAACATCGTACCACGGGAAATAGTTAATCCCAGACAAAGGCCCATAATGCCTAGCATCGGGATTAAATAGCGGTGGGCAAGCACCGGCTTGGAGGTAAAGAGTTGGGGAATAGTCATCGCTACGGCTACATTTAACAAGCTGCCCAAAACATTAGGGTCCACAGAGGTAGCAGTAGCACGCTGCATCAAGGAAGGATCATCCCGAATAAAACGCAGCACCCCACTCCCGACCGGATAGCCAAAACGTCCCAGGGCCGAGAGCAAGGTAATGGTTAAATCATTGGGTAGGAAATAGAGGACTATGCCAATCGCCGCCTCGGCAGTTGCCGCCAAGATAATCAACCGGACGATGTTCCGCAAACGACGGGTATCCCGGACGGTGTTGACCACCAAATAGAAAAGCGTGATGCTTAGGAGTACCTCGGCAAAGTGCCGGATTAAGTAGGGGGTCAGCGCACCATGTGAGAGTCCGGCAATGAAAGCACCGACGGCAAAGAAGGCAAAAGCGAAGACCGGCCCTCCTAAAATAGTAGTCTCAAAACGGGTTTCCTGCCCCAAGGCCATAGGCAATACCCAAGTGACGAATAGCATCCCTAGCGCAAGGTCAAGAAAGGTGGGGATAAAGCCGATACTGAAGGGCAATGAACCAAAAGGCAAGAGCGTTACCAAAGCAATAACGCCGGCGTAGGCAATTTCAAGATTGCCTAAACAGAGCACTACATAGCCCAGGCCGAGCAACAAGGCTAAGACAATGAGGGGATTAGACTCGACCATAAGCCAGGCAGTACCAAGTCCCAGAAGCACTGCAACCAGAGCACCGAGAATGCTGCCGGGCCACCGGTGCCGGGTAAAGAGAACCGTTTTAAGAGGACTCTGTTCAATTAGGTCCTGTATTGATGTACGAAACTCGCTCATTAAGCCTCCGAAACTCGATTATAGCGAGCTTCTGATTTATGTCGAGTGAGAAAGAAAAGCATAAAGGGGTTTTCTACATCTAATATCTTTGCCCCAAGCCCTAAATGACAGTATAATGAAATACTACAGAGACCAAGAAGGATTAAACGCTATGTTTAAACTTAGGCTAAGAGGGGTAAAGAAAGTTGAGCCGCCACCGGGGGCAAGGATACGGCTTAGTATGAAGGATCTGGGCAGTATCAACGCCGTTAGATATATGCCAAACGGCAAACGGATTGTAGTCGCTGCCGGGGGGTATGTACTGATGCTTAAATCCCACTCCCTGGCCCAGATATGGGGCGGGCAAGCAGCGGGGTCATGGATAGCAGATATTGCCGTTGCAGCAGATGGGAGACAACTGGCACTGGCAGCTAGTGATCGCAAGGTTAAGTTAATCCCTGCGGGATGGGGCATCACCGGACGACAACTGGCCGGACATACGCATTGGGTGCACAGTGTAGCCTACAGCCCCGATAACCAGCAGATAGCTTCAGCTTCCAAGGATGGCAGAGTGCGGATTTGGGAACGCTCCAGTGGGAAACCCATAAAAGTACTGACTGCGCACGATGCAGAGGTGTGGTCAGTAGCCTATAATCCGCAGAGTGGGCAATTGGCGTCTGGAGCCGCCAACAACACGATTATATTCTGGGAAATAGAGGGCGGTTACCCCTTACAGACTCTGAGTAAACACACTAAGCAAGTGTGGAGCGTCGCATTTAGTCCGGATGGCACACTCCTTGCCTCGGCCTCCGAAGACAAGCGGGTGATTTTATGGGATAGCAGCACCGGCAACTACCTGCGTACGCTTCGAGGGCACAAGGGAGGCGTGCAATGCCTGGCCTTTAGCCCAGATGGACAAACATTGGCTAGTGGGGCCTGGGATATGGGTATCATATTATGGGATGTGGCGACAGGGGAACGCCGGGATGTCTTAATCGGCCATGACGCACAGGTCAGCGGGCTGGCATTCGCACCTGATGGGCAAGAGCTTGTATCCGGCTCCTACGATAAGACAATAATCGTCTGGAAAACCAGATAACAGGCGTGAAATATGCCTAAGCCGTTTTGGCTTTGCGAAACTACTACTTTGGTAAGGTATGGAATTCTCAAAGCCACTAACCCGCGCTAATCAGAAACGCACCCCAGATAACTATTGCATTTTTACAAACTACAAGGTATAATATATGTACAATTGTACATATATTATACAAGGCAACACTATGGAAATGATCGTAGACACTTCTGTCATAATTGCCGTAATTGCAAATGAACCGGAAAAACATGAGTTAATCAAGCTAACTAAAGGAGTAGATTTAGTAGCTCCTTTGTCCGTTAACTGGGAAATTGGCAATGCCTTTTCTGCGATGCTGAAACAGAACCGGGTAACTTTATATCAAGCTTTGCAAGCTATAGAAATTTATAATCGCATTATGATACGTTTTGTAAATGTGGAATTAGATGCAAGCCTAAAAATCGCTGCAGAATTAAACATCTATGCATATGATGCATATTTGATCCGTTGTGCTTTAAAATACAACTTACCCTTATTAACTTTAGATCAAGGTCTACAACATGCAGCACAATTAAAAGGAATACCAATTATAAAGGTAACATAATGAAAGTATATACATATACAGAGGCACGCCAGAAATTGGCAAGTTTGCTAGATAATGTCGTGCGGGAAGGTAGCGCAATGATAAAGCGTCGCGATGGGCAGACGTTTGTAGTGAAACTCCAAAACCAGGATTCTTCTCCCTTGGATGTTGAAGGAATCGACTTAGATATGACAACGGCAGAGATTACCGGCTTTATACGAGAGAGCCGGCGGAAGTAGCAGCAAAATAACTATAAATGGGAGCGACTATGAACCAAAGAAAACACCTAGCACTCTTTCAAGTTTTAGCTGACGGGTTAAAAGCAATCTACATGTACCGTCAAATTCCCCGTCAATCATACCTTGAAGGAGTACCAGTGACTGTTATTTGGAGCGTCATGCTGTGTAGCATTATGATTTCCGGTGCACTGGTGGCTTGCGGGCCACGAAACCAAAGTACCAAGACCACGATAATAGACACCACACTTCCCGAAGTGAGTACCGAGTATCTACTGAATGAGTTCCCTATGCCTGTGGGTACAACCTGGGTTTACTCTTACACACCCTATACACAGCATCCGGAGGACCCCACCCAGATTTTAACTGCAACTTATCTGATGACAGAAACGGTAATAGCTATAGAAGAAGTATTACCTTACTCCTTCGTGAGCGTGCAACGTGATATAAGTCTGGTTTCATCAAAAGCGCTGACTTTTACCGATCTCCCTCCTGATAAATTCTGGTATGTGATAAGCGGGACAAAGGTATTTGAGCAAAGTATGGCACCGGAGACCACAGCTTTTAATCTTGAGTATGCCCATCTGGCCTATGAATTCCCTTTGGAGATTGGCAAGCAATGGTGTGCTACCCAGACCGACTCCGAAAATAGCGGGGAATTTCCCTGTGATGTAACCATTGCGGTTGTCGAGCAGATTGCTTATGAAACCCCGGCAGGTAGCTTTCCAGATTGTTATACAGTCATTGAAGGGTATATCAGTGGTGGCGTTATTTACGAGTTTTGCAATGCTATTGGCCCGGTAACGGTTAGATATGACCATTCAGGAACACGTTTTGGATTTGAAAAAGTTTTAGTCGATTATGTCTTGCCCTAGAGACTGGGTTGCAAAAGAATAATTGCCCGCGCTAACACCCTCAAGGACGAAGGCTTAAAGCTACAACTGAAAATACCACAGGAGGAATCTATGGACACACAGAGTCATCTGACTGCAACTATTTGGAAGCTGGTTATTTTGAGTCTCATTGTTATGAGTCTGGCCGCTGCTTGCGGTCAACAGAGTGAGAGCACAACCGTCGCGGAAACAACCACGACAACAATCCCGGATATGGAGGCAACAGAAGCCGTCGCGCCGGGTTTTATCACCGGTAAAGTACACGGACAGGCTCCACCAACTTACCCGATGGTCATCTACGCAGTAGAAACCACGACTGGGGCATGGGCCTCCACAGAAACACCTCATACCGACGGCGAAGCACCTTATACCATTCAGGTACAGCCGGGAAGCTACCAGGTGTTTGCCTGCCAACAGGACAAGGAGTACTGTAGCCTGGGCTATTCGGACGATGACTGGACATTGACCACAATCACCGTAGCCAGCGGGCAGACGGTAGCCGATATTGTCATCAGGCCGCCCTCACAATCTGAATGTGGTGCTACTTTTGGAGTACCGGCCGCACCTGACGGGAAATTTTCAGGGGTTGTAGGAGCATCAGAAGAATGCCGGCAATCGATCCTGGGAATGCCCCAAGGTGAACTGCGGCCTTTAGCCGCAGAGGAATGTAATGCCCTATCCGGTGCGCTTATGCAAAACCTAGGATTTTCCGGCACGACGCAGGAGGTACCCTTTGAAGATTACCTTAACCAAAAAACTGGTACGGCCTGTCAGACGCTGATTACGTTTGAGAGCCAATATGCGGATAATTTAGGCAGTGTTGAAAGCACATCCAGGGCTGCAATTGAAGCCTTGGGATGGCAGGAAGACCCTATGTACGCCGGGGGTGGTGCCGGGGGTATGATCTACGGTTATCGCAAGGATGCCGGATTATGTCTTATGGTGGTCAGTATTGGACCGGTAGATATGAGTCTCTGCGCCACAAATGAAATATTCGCGTCGTGTATGGAGAGACTATCACCGGAACAAAAGGTTTACTCCGTAGAACTTAAGTGCGCACAAGACCCAACCGTTGAGAGTGCGACACTGCCTAAAACAGAACCCACTCGGATTGCGTTTGAATCCGGGGCTATCTCTAGCCAGTTAACGGGCAAGCTGGCAGCCGGCGGCCTACATCAGTATGTCCTAAATGCAGCAGAGGGCCAGGAAATGACGGTGAAGCTGATATCCACCTCTGGAGCGGCGTTACCGGCAGAAAGCGCCATTCTCATTATCTGGGGACTAGATGGGACGGTGTTGATCTCAGATCACGCCGGCGCGACACACTGGGTAGGGGGACTGCCTTTGACACAAGACTATTTCATTGATGTAAGGTCGGTGGGCCAGCAAACTGTGGACTATGTCTTGGAAGTAACTATCCCACCCGCGAAGGCCACTACAGAGGCCGTGTCCGGGATGCCGCGGGTTATCCCGCCAGAATTCGAACTTTATATGCAAGCCCTGTTACTTTCTGAAGTACCGCCAATGTTACCGCCGGAATTCCCTGTGGCAGAGAACTTGCCCGCCATCTACCCCTACATTTTCACAATGGCCACGGGGGAATACGAGTTAAGCCTGGACTATGGTGAGGACTGCCAAGGTGCGGGGGCGTGCCATTACGGCAGTATGAGTGGTAAACAGACGACTTCGACCGAGCCGGTGGGTACTAGCACCATCCCCTTTGATATAACAGAGGCACGGACGGTCACATTGGACAATGGTATTACAGGGTATTTTAGCGAAGCTGTCTGTATGGCGAACTGTAGCGATGCTACAGTGTATTGGATTTATAATGGCTATCAGTATATGATAGGACTTAAGGGCGGGACGGAAGCGGCAGTAGTTGAATTAGCCAATGCGGCTATTCTGAACTTTAGGCCCTAATTCTAAAACGCACCGGTCGTAAATAGTTGAATTGTATTATATTAATGTTAAAATAGGCTTATATGCTCTAATATGAAAAGTCTGCTTACCAAAACTTGCACATAGATGGAAGTTATGGTAAGCTGTGGTATACAAAGACCTCATAATTAACTGCAAGGGGGCTGTGATGGAAGATCTATTGGTCAAAGTGGTCACTACGTTTGCCGGAGCTATGGTAAAGTTTGAGAACTTAAAACATAAGACTCTCATTTTTTTCACTGTTGGGTTGTTATTAGGATTACTGTTCGCCTGGGTTATCTGGCCTGCGGATTTTAAAAACGCAACACCAGGCCATTTACGGATCGACTTCCAATCTAATTATCTGGCATGGGTTGCTGAAGAATATGGTACAACCGGCAACTTAAATGCTGTAGAGAATACATTAGGACTGGAAGTTAAAGAGAATCCGTGGGTTAAAAGTCCCAAGACCTTTGAACAAGCAATCCTTGAGACGGCTGCTAAATATCCCGAAAGAGCGCCGGTATTAGCGCAAATGCAGCAGGCATTACTTGCCCCAGAAGAAGGGGAAGCACAGCCGGCCACTGAAGGAAAACGCAATCCGCTTATTACAATTTTGCTATGGCTGTTTATTGTGCTGGCTACTGTGGGTCTGGGATTTATCATTATCAAGCGTTTTACTGCCAGCAAGGCCGGCCCGGCGCCAAAAGGTACCAGTTCAGCAATTCCAGGTGTGGGGACTATGCAAGAAGCCCCAGTTGAGGTCATAGAAGGCGAGGAGCCACCGCTAAAGTCCTTCACCACGACTTACGTCTTAGGTGATGATTTCTATGATCCGTCGTTTAGTATTGAGATGGGGCCGGATTTCCTGGGTGAGTGCGGTATAGGAGTCTCGGAAACCATTGGCGCGGGTGATCCCAAGAAAGTAACAGCTTTGGAGGTCTGGCTCTTTGATAAGAGCGATATCCGCACCGTGACCTCGGTACTCGCCAGTGAATATGCAGAGCGGGACCCCGACTTACAAGCTAAGTTAGCTCCGAAACAAACTGAGGGAGAAATAGAGCTGATTAGAGAGGGGCTTGAGGTTACTTTGGAGACCACAGCTTTGCGCGTACGGGCCAAGATCAAAATGGTCGAATATGCCGAGGGAAACTTACCTCCGAATAGTTACTTCCAGAGGGTGAGTGTAGAGCTAAGAGCCTGGGTTAAGTCCACCGGCGAAGAAGACACCCTGTAAATCAATTAGGCTACTTATAAAAACAGCCCCCCTATTTTTAAAAGTGGGGCTGTTTTTTTTGTAAAAAGTTCTCTGTTTCCACAAAACCGGGGCAGAACCTGTGTTGTTAAGGGGCTGCCTCTGGCGTGGGAGAAGAGATTACATCGGCACCTGCGGGAATAATGAAGTTCGGGCCGTAGAGGTAACGGGCCGACCAAGGGACGAAGTTACTGACAAAACGATCTTGATGCAAGATATTTCCCTCAGTATCTCGCACAATGCGCTCCAACACAGCATCCAGGCCATCATGGGCACTTTCCAGCTTACGGGATGTACCGGATGGCAAAGTCGCGTCATATTCGTAGACAGGAGGCCCTGGCGGTATAGGCTCACCCCAAGTCGGGCCAATCTGTTCTACGGTCCGGCCATCATTAGTACTGTAAAGTCGAAATTGTAACCGAGAGCGGGCAGCATCCACCTGGGTTTGGATGAGTAAGTGATAAGGGGTATCATTTTTAAAGCGGAAATCTACCAGGGGCGAGTAGATAGTCGCATCAAACCCTGGGCCAAACCCGCCCAACTCATAATAGCCAACCCGATAGGCATGCGGCCAACGTTCAATGATTTCATAGCCCCCAAAGAATGCCGCACGGAAAGCCGTTGTAGCCACCTGGCATATACCGCCCCCCACCCCCGGCACAGTCCGGTTGCCGATAATTACATAAGATTCATCATACCCCTCTTCTGGAGTGACATCCCCCAGATATTCATTGAATGAGAAAACCTGTCCCGGTTCAAGCATGATGCCATTAAAACGCGCGGCACCGATCCCAATGTTCTTATCACGTGAGGAAGAAGAACCCGTGAAATAGGATTCTCCGACAGCTACTAGTTCCCGGATTCCCAAATCTGCCGCCTTTAAAGTGTCAGGATAACGCGGTTCAATGGTGGTCAAGACCAGCGGAATTGTATGCTCCCCAAGCCGCAACCGCTCATTAACCTGGGCAATGGAATCCTCGATATTCAAATCCCGTCCGTTGGCACTAGGATTAAGCGCGTCTAGCTCACCGGTGTTCTCATTGAAATAAAAATGACTGTCTACCGGGTCACGATGGAGCGCGACAGCTAATGGGGCTAAGAATTGGGTCAAAAACTCCACATCCAAGCCAACCCAAACTTCCCCGGTGTCGGTACTGTGGATTACGAGTCGCTGGGTCATAACAGCAACCGGTAGCGACCACGGACCGGAATCATCCGGCAAAGATTCCGGCAAAACCAAGGTTAATTCTTGGGAGAGGATAGTTTGGGCAATATCCAGGGCCTGTCCGGCGTCAGTATCCGAGACCTTGGCCGGGAGTACAGTCACAGGGAGCAGTAACTCTGCCGGCTCCGGTGATTGTAATAACGGCACTAGGGATTGCAATGTCTGTGTGACTTCTAACCGTCGTCCGGGTAAGCCAGGCTCTAAGGTTAACTGACCATCAACCACAATGACGCGGGCATCTTGTGGGATACGGTTCAGTTGGATAGCAAGAGCGTTCAACTGGGATGCAGCGCGCTGGTTATCCCAGGACAACACCGGGGAAACCATCCGTCCCTGCCACAATAAACCGGCGCGCTCCATAAGCGCCGCAGAACCTTGCTGAATATGACCGATACCATAAGCCTGAGCTAAGGTACCATTAACCTCTACATCTACACCTAAATCCGCCGGGGAGAAAACCCACCGTTGGTCATCCGGGCCAATAAGCGTAACACGAGGCTGATTAAGGGCTAGACCATCTAAAACGTGAGGTAAGGCATCCACCGGCGTCATGCCGCCTAGAGAAGTCTGCCACATCCATACACCAAGAACAATCCGGGAATCCAGTCCCGGGCCAAGGACAAATAATCCGATAACAGAAATAATTAATCCGGTTACCAGCAAAGCCAAAGTCCCACGAGTAAACCAATACCTCATCCGACGCTACCTTTCACGTTAAAGTTGAACTCTATTATATGGGGTATTGTATCGTATTGTAACAAGACTACAAAAGTTTTACTTTCGCAGACAGCAAGCGGGGGCGTTTCACCATTAGAGTAAAGTAGGCGAGATTCTTGACCAACGTCCTCAAGATAGTATAATTGAAACACATCAATTATACATATTGAAGAGGAGATAGAGTATGAAACGCAATTACCATCTGATTGTACTGGTCACGCTGTTACTTGCCAGCCTACTGCTTATAACAGCATGTACGAATACCCAGGAGGCTCCCGCAGATGCAAATGCCGAGAGCATTAAGGTCACCGACGCGCTAGGTCGCGAGGTTGTATTTGAGAAGCCCCCTACCCGTATCGTGGTAGCCGGACGGGGTACTTTTATGGTCTGTGATACACTCTTTATGTTCCCGGAAGCCAAAGAGCGCATCGCAGCAATGGAAAGCCGGGGGATGAATGTCAGCGACTTCCTGCCCTTTGTGGATGAGACATTTAATGATAAGGGCGTTTTGGATTTCGGTGCGGGAGCAGAACAGATTGCACCTTATAATCCAGATGCTGTAGTTCTCAAAACAACTGCGGAGGAAGAGTTAGGCCAACCCCTGGAGGAACTGGGTATCCCGGTGGTATATATTGAATTAGAAACACCGGAGCAGTTCTACCGCGACATTAAAATCCTAGGCCAATTGTTTAATAATGAATCCCGCGCTGAAGAGATTATCGACTTTCTTAAACAACGGCTACAAAAGATCGAAGAAGTACTTCAGAATGTACCCGAAGCCGAAAAGCCACGGGTGTTGTTATTCTCCTATAGTCCCGAGGGTGATGCGGTAGCTTTCAAAGTTTCCCCGGCATCCTGGATGCAGACCATCCAAGTAAAGATGGCCGGCGGAATCCCGGTATGGGCAGAGAATACCGAAGGGGGGAACTGGAACGTAGTTAACTTTGAGCAGTTAGCCCAATGGGACCCGGATAAGATTTTTGTCATTGCTTACAAACACAATTCCAGGGAGATTGCAGATCAATTGGCCCAAAATCCACAATGGCAAGAACTCCGGGCTATCAAAAATGGGGAAATCTACGGTTACCCGGCAGACTTTTACAGTTGGGATATGCCAGATCCGCGCTGGATTCTAGGGGTAAGCTGGCTAAGTAAGAATATCTACCCAGAACAACTGGCTGACATCAATATGGAAGATGAGATTTACCGGTTCTTCAAACGTATGTATGCGCTGGATGCGGAGACCATTGACAATCAGATTATCCCGAATCTCAGGGGAGATTTAGAGATTGCGCCGCAGGATACACAATCTACCGGCGACGAGGCAGAGGCCACAGAACAGCCTACGGCAGAGGGGTTAAAGGTCATAGCCGCCGATGGTCAAGAGACTGTTTTCACAACACAGGAGATCCAGGAACTAACACCGGTCGAAGTTACTGTGGAAGAGAAGCTCTATGCCGGGCCGGCCTTGCTAGATATACTGGCGGCTGCCGGGATTGGAGATTTTACAAACGTTACCTTGATAGCCTCCGATGAGTATAGTATAGTTATAGAATATGCAAATATCACACCCGAATCTCTGCTTGATATTTCCCAACCAGACAGCACTAGATTTGTTGAGGCAGAGTTACCCAAGGATACTTGGGTCAAGGGAATCGTCACTATTGAGGTACAGTAGATGCGCTATCTAATTGGCATAGATGATACCGATTATGAGGACAGCCGGGGCACTGGGTATCGTGTGCGGTGTCTGGGTGCAGAGTTAGAAGTAGCAGAGATAGGTAAACGGGTATCGGTTACCCGGCACCAACTCTTGGTAGACCCACGGATTCCTTATACCACGCACAATAGCGCGGTCTGCCTGGTTGTGGATGTCGCAGAAGGAGACTATGAGAAGTTGGTTACCTACTGCCGCGACTACCTGTTACGCGAATGTATTCCAGGATCAGATGCCGGGCTATGCATTGTAGCAGCCAATAGGGTTAATGGGGAATTACAAGGTTTTGGCCAACGTGCTAAGGAAGAGGTTCTCACGCAGACAGAAGCGCGCACATTATCTCAAGAGCTTAAGCTTCACCTGGAAGGTCTGACCGGTGACCACGGCGGCATTATTGGCGCCTTAGCTGCGGTAGGTCTCTATACAAGTGGGAATGACGGGCGTTTTATTTGGTCTCGTGGCGTGCGGGAGATAACGGGCATCCAGAATGCAACACAACTCTTCAAGAACACAGATATTGAAGAGATCCGTACTGTGAACGGCACCCACGTTCCCGAAGATGCCTGTATAGATGTGGGCACATGGCCGCGCCCGGTGCGGTTAGATGGGCGCACCGTGTTACTAGTCGAAGCTGTACCATCAGGAATACCGAACACCTGGACATTGATATCCAGGGAACAGATTCGACAGTACTAAACAGACACCCCCGAGACGGAGCCTAAGACATAGTTAAAACCTAAACCTTCCAGGAAGCTTCTTCGCCTCCTGGAAGGTAATTTGAAGACAAACTACAAAAGTCTTAAACTTACAAACCAAACTCCATTAAACATAACGCAAATGCACCACGCAATCCCACATCATCTCCTAAAACTGCTGGCACAATGCGGGTAGATTTACGATACACTTCTGGCGCACGCTGTTTCACAGTCTCCCGTATGGGTGCAAATAACAAGTCCCCGGCTTTGGTAACACTGCCCCCCAAGACAAACAATTCAGGATTGAGCATATACATAAGACTGACAATGGCAGTGCCGATATACATCCCTGATGTAGCGAAGGCTTCTTGGGCTAAAGCATCTCCCTGTTGACCGGCTTCGTTGACCTCTTTAGCCGTGATACGCTCAATGTCGCCCTTGACCATCTCTAACAAGAGCGACGGTTCCCCTGCCATGAGGCGTTCCTTGACTTGCCGGGCGATAGCCGTGCCAGAGGCCATCACTTCTAAACAACCGGAATTACCACAACTACAACGCGGGCCATTGACATCCACGACCATATGCCCAACTTCGCCACCCAGGCCGGCACCGGTGTACAGACGATTATTGAAAATGAAGCCCCCACCGACACCGGTGCTGATCGTCATGTAAATCATATCAGTAACACCCTGCCCCGCGCCAAAGCGATGTTCGGCCAAGGCTGCGTAATCCGCATCATTGCCTACAAAAACTGGCACACTAAAACTCTCTAAAAGGCGGTCGCGCAGTGGGACATTGTGCCACCCAGATATGTTAGGTGTGAAGCGCACAATGCCCTGTTTAGCATCTGTAGGCCCAGGAGCACCCAAGGCAATAGCCTCAATGCGTCCATCACCCTCAAATGCCCATACTTGTTGGATAGCCTTCACAATGCGCCCTAATACAGTCTCAAGCCCCTTAGAAGCTTGTGTGGGCATAGCCACACGGGTTTCCTGGACACCATCTGCCGTATAGCGTGCTGCTCGTATTTGTGTACCGCCCAAATCAACTGCGATAAACCGTTGTGTCTGTGTCATTTCTTCCTCTCTGATTATGTATGTCGCTGCTGTATGCTAAGGTCCCTTAAAAAGATTATCATAGCGAGTCCCTAATCTCATATTATAATCCAAGTTGCTATCACGCGCTTAAGCTAGTTATGTAAACCGTTTCCCTGTCTCGCAGCCCGATTGCCCAGGTCTTGGTACTATTAATGGGGCACCCGTGACCTGCACCACGCTATGATCTCTGCTACAGGACGAGTATTTAGAATATGAGATGCCTCAGCCCAGCCACGGCGGGCCATCGCAACACCAAAAGGCAACACGGATAAGCCCTCCGTATCATGAGCATCGGAGCTAATGGCTAATTTAACCCCGGTTGCCACAGCGCGTTTGATATAACCGGCGTTTAAGTCCAACCGCTGCGGCCAGGCATTGACCTCCAGGGCGACGTGGTGCTTAGCAGCAGCCGCGAAGACTGCCTCCATATCAATGTCTGCCTCTGGACGCGCTCCTAAGACCCGCCCCGTCGGATGCCCTATCAAACACACATAGGGATTACGTATAGCCCTTAAAACACGCTGTGTGAGCTGTTCCCGGGGCTGGTTAAGAGCCGTATGCAAAGACGCGATGACAAAGTCCAACTTAGCCAACACCTCAGACGGCCAATCCAATGTACCATCTTCAAGGATTTCAACCTCAATGCCGGCGAGGACACGGAAACTAGCGTCCAAATGGGTATTCACCCTTTTAATCTCGGCCAGCAAGTTATCGACGTTAGCCGGTGTTACACATTTTTCGCTACCGCCACCACGCCCTGCCGAATGGTCAGCCACCACGAGATAACGTAATCCGGACGCTTTTGCCGCGTCGGCCATCGTTTCAATACGGGCATCTCCATCTGACCAAGTGGTATGTACTTGGAAATCGCCCAAGATATCGGTCATTGTAACGAGATTAGGCAATACACCTTCTATGGCCGCGTCAATCTCTCCCTGGTCTTCGCGCAACTCTGGGGGAATCCAGGACAACCCCAGGGTAGCATAGACATCGGCCTCATCAGGACAACGGATTGTCTCTATATCCCCTTGGAAACCATATTCACTCAGAGAGAGGCCCTTTTGCTGCGCTAGAGCACGCAGGCGGATGTTATGGGCCTGGCTACCGGTAAAGTATTGTAGTGCACTCCCCCATTGTTGGGGATGGACGACCCGTAAATCAACTTGGATACCGTCCACCGTGCGGATAGAGGTCTTCATCGGGCCGGTTAACAGCACTTTGGACACCATCGGCAGGCGGCGGAAACGCTCCATTACTGCCGCGCTCTCCTCGGATGCAACCAGCAAATCCAGATCACCAACAGTCTCCTGCATACGGCGCAGACTTCCGGCAGGGGCGGCCTGGACGACCCCCGGCACTTCCTGTAACGCAGCGAGCATCTCCTGTACTAAGGGCCAGGCGAAACCGAGGGGAATGCGCCCCTCACGCTGCCGGCGTAGGGCGCGTATACCGTCGAGGATATTCTTTTCTAAACGTGGGCCAACGCCCTTAATCGTGCGTAACTTCCCGGTATGCGCGGCTTCCTCAAGTTCATCCACTTTGGTCAAGTTCAGAGTTTTCCAGAATAGGGCAACACGACGGGGACCGAGGCCCGGTACAGCTAACATTCCCAATAGTGACGGGGGCACCTCTGAACGGAGTGTGTTATAGGCTTCAATTTGGCCGGTGTGCAGGTAAGTTTCGATTTTCTCCGCCAATGCACTACCAATACCGGGAATTTGCGCCAGCCGTCCTGCGCGCCATACTTGCGACACCGGCTCATCCAAGGTTCGCAAGTTCTCTGCAGCGCGACGATAGGACAGGATACGATGGTGGCTATCACCACGGATATCTAACAAATCGGCCATTTCCTCGAATATAGCGGCTAGTTCCATTGTTTGACTGTCCATCACACCCATCCTCCCTCCATTTATGAACACAGCAATTAACGAGTAAGGATACCCCTAGCTTATACAGTTATTATAGCTGTGTTCAACAAGCAATGCAAATTTTAACAATAAAATAAGATTTTTACATCATTTAATACAAAGTAAAAACAGAAATTCCGTAAGTTACTACACCGTTCAGAAACTTACGGAGTTGACAAATTGCCCGATACTACTAAGATTTGGCTGATATGGAAACCTATCGTGAGTATGCCGGAAATTTACATATGCATTCTGTTTATTCTGATGGCGCAGGCACCTATCATGAGATAGCCCTAGCTGCCAGAGAAGCGGGGTTGGATTTTATTGTTATCACCGATCATAATGTACATCCAGAAGGATTAGAAGGTTACTATGGCAAGACTTTAGTTCTAACAGGGGAAGAAATCCATAATGTCCGGCGTACACCGCAAGCTAACCATTTACTAGTTTATAACACCGAGCGCGAGTTAACACCTTATGCCTTTGGTAGCCCGCAAACTCTGATTGATAAAGTAAAAGAGGGCGGTGGATTTTGTTATATAGCCCACCCAGTAGAGAGAAGCAGCCCACTAGGCCCGGATTATGCAGCGATACCCTGGGTTGACTGGCCGGTTGAGGGTATCCGGGGTCTTGAGATTTGGAATTATATGTCGGAGTTTAAGGGTTTATTATGGTCGTATTTACCGGCGCTAGTTTACAGCTTCCTACCCTCTACCGGCATCAAAGGACCCTATAAAGCGACCTTAAGATTATGGGATGAACTATTAGCAAAGGGTTACCGGCTTTCAGCCCTGGGCAATGCAGATGCACACAGCGGTACCTACAAACTGGGGCCATTCAAACGCACATTATTCCCCTACTCTTATCTCTTTAGATGTGTAAATACCCACGTATTAACCCAAGCGCCACTGACCGGGGATGTGGAAGCGGATAAAGTTATCCTTTACGAAGCCCTTATGAATGGGCGCACCTGGGTGGCCTATGATCTCCCGCATACTACACGCGGCTTTCGCTTTTTCATACGGAGTGGTTCGGCAAAAGCTACTATGGGCGAGGAATTAAAACGGCTGGGCGCACTGACGGTGGAAATAGAGCTACCGGCACGGGGCGAAATCCGGCTCCTGAGAGATGGAAAAGTCATAAAACGCGAGCATGGTATGCAACTGGAGTACACATCAGTGGAACCAGGAGTTTATCGTGTTGAAGTATATCGCAATTTTAGAGGCCGCAGGATCGGCTGGATTTTTACCAGTCCCCTCTATGTAATATAAAGACGTAAGCGTGCTCCACAGCTATAAAATAGAGGCTGACTTTAAAAGTCAGCCTCTAAAAATAAATACAGAACTCTTAAAAGTTCCTACCCAAGCCCCGCTTCAAAGAAAGCGGCATTTCTTTCAATGTCGCCATCATAGCCCTCAGCATCTTCGGCCTCATCATCGGGGAAGATAGCTTCGTTGGGACACTCGGCCATACAAGCGCCACAGTCAATGCAGGTATCTGGATTGATGTAGTATTTGGGCCAATCGGAGTCACCATCAACAAACTTGATAGAATCCGTAGGGCAAACGTCCGCACAATCACCAGCGCGCTTACATAAAGCAGCCACTATCACATAAGCCATTGTAAACCTCCTGAGTTTTAAAGTTTATGAGGTAAGGAAAGTCTCTACATTACCTTCCTGAATCAAGCAACATCATTGTACATCAGAGCTATTAGCCTGTCAAGAAAACTAAGACTTACCAAGTCGCGATAACGCCTCCTGGATATCTCCTAGTAATTTATCCTGGTCAAATAAGCCCTTCTGTAACAACGCCTGGGCACGCTGTTGTAACTTATCGCGTTCTGGCCCAGAAAGCTCCTTAGCTGTCACAATGATGACCGGAACTTTGCGCGTTGCTTCGTTGATCCGCAAATTCTCTAATACCGCGAAGCCATCGACAACCGGCATCATTAGGTCTAAGACAATTAAGTCTGGAATATCGAGATGGATCTTGCTGATAGCCTCAGCCCCACCTTGGGCTTCCTCAACCTTATATCCAGCACCCTCCATAATACGGCGCAATAACTTGCGGTCATCAGCACTATCATCGACAATCAACACCTGGCGACGTAGCGGTTCCTCACCCTCTATCTGCGGAAGTTCAATACGATGCAGAGCTTCCAGAAGGTCTTGTTCCGTAATCGGCTTCACCAGGTAGTCAGCCACCCCCATACTCATACCGCGCTCAGAATCACTCACAATGGAACAAACTATAACCGGGATATCACGGGTCTCAGGATCAGATTTTAGTTCCTTGATAATATCCCAGCCACTCTTATCCGGCATCATAATATCCAGGGTAATAGCATAGGGTTTCAAACGCTTGGCCTCTTGGAGAACCTTCCGGCCTTTTGTTAATCCCAAGACTTTATAACCGTCTTGTTCAAGGAAGCGCTGGAACAGCGTGATTACAGCTTCGTCATCATCTACAGTTAGGATAATCCGGTTCTCATCTTTATCCGGCTCAGTATCCTCAACCTCATCACCCCCCGGACCACGAAGGGGGAGAGAGAAGAAGAAAGTAGACCCCTCGCCGACGATACTCTCAAACCACATCTCACCGCCATGTGCTTCGACAAAACTCTTGCTCACCGGCAAACCGAGACCGGTACCACCATAACGGCGGGTCGAGGAGGAGTCAACCTGCTCGAATGAAGCAAAGACCGCATCATAACGGTTCTTAGGAATGCCGATACCAGTATCCTGGACACCGACAATCAACCATTGCTCATCACAACTCGCAGAGACACGGATAAAGCCCTCTTCTGTGAATTTGGAAGCGTTGCCAATTAAGTTAGTCAGCACCTGACGAATACGGCGGATATCCATCTTGACTTCTGGTAACCCATCAGGCACATCCTGGTACAACTTAATAGGACGATCTTTAACCAATGCACTAGCCGTAGAAAGTACACTCTTAACAATTTCCTTGATGTCCGCTGGCTCGAAGAAGAATTCCATCTTACCGGCCTCAACTTTGGAGATATCGAGAATATCATTAATCAAGCTGAGCAAATGAGTACCACTATCATGGATAGCTTTTAAATCGGTTTCCTGCATTTCAGTTAAGGGACCATCAATACCTTTGAGAATAACACGGGAAAAACCGATGATGGAGTTCAACGGTGTGCGCAACTCGTGAGACATATTAGCCAGGAACTCACTCTTAACCCGGTCAACCTCTTGGAGGCGCACATTAGCTTCCTGGGTTTCCTGGTAAAGGCGGGCAGTTTCCAAAGTAAGGCTGATATTAGCCGCTGCGGAGCGGATAAACTCCTGCTCGCGCTCATCAATTGACGGGTGGCCCAATTGCCGTCCGAGCACGAACACACCGAGCACCCGGTCACGGGATATAAGAGGTACGGCATAAGCTTCTTCCATTTGCAAGAAATCCCAGATATAGGCTAAACTATAGCCTTGCATCAACGCAGGTTCAAACGTCCTGAGCACTGACCGTTTAGAACGTACAACATCACCCACCAACAAAACATCCTCAGCCTTAAAGGTAGTATCCTCTGGAATATCCAGGGTTACCTTATCATAACGCATAATTGAAACTGGACGGAGCCAGCTACCCTCCCAACGCCAGGCCATAACCGGCATATTCATACCTTGTACAACTACAGGCACAACCACCCGCAGCAATTCCTCGGGGTCAAGGATACCGGAGGCCGTCTGTAACACCGTGTTAAGCAAGGCACGCCGGTCAGCCTCAGCCTGGGTACGTTCCACCAACTGCAAACTCTCCAAGGCCACGAAGGCCAAGCGCGCGACAGATTCATAGAACCGCAATTCCGACGTGGTGAAATCATGGCCGGTGCTACTCAATACCATCAACGTTCCATATTGGTAACCACGAATATCAAGCTGTAAAGCTGCCATAGAACGCATTCCCCACTGCTGCGCTGCACCTCGCAGGCTCTCATCGGCCAGAGGGTCCTGGGTAAGGTCGGTCGTCACAAAGCGGTGTTCAATCCTTAATAAGTCGTAAACCTTGTAAATCTCATCAATCGAGAACACCATATCTGATATAGAATTGCCATGACGGTTCCAAACCGCAACAATCCGTAATTGTTTGGGGTTTTCGACCGGTTCCAAAAGACCCGCCAATACCATATCCGGCTCTTCTCGCTCAGCAATACCATCGACTGCGGATTGAAAGACTTCGTTTTCAGTACGCGCATTAGCAATCCGCTGCGCAATGCGATACTGGGCAGTGGTCTCTGCTAACGAGACCTGGGATTGTTGATACAAGTTAGCACTCTCGATAACGTTAGCCAACTGGTTGGCCATAAGTTGGTAAGTGGTAATATCCTCGGATGTAAAAGCGAGGCGTTTTTCACTTTGGAAAGTCATAGCCCCAATAATCCGCCCCCGGCTCGTCAGTGGTAGCGCAATCTCAGATTGAGTATCTTTCAGCAGCGGGTTCTTGAACTTTATATCTTCAGAGATAACACCCTGTGCCAGATAAGGGTCTCCGGTCTTCGTACATATGCCAACGGGGGAATTCCCTCCTACTCGCAACCGGTAACCCATATCTAACATCTTCTGTGCCGCATCACCTGTACCCGCTTGCAGAACTGCCCAGACTCCCTGACGGTCATTTAAGAACAGGCCGACATAATACAGATCAAAACTATTCTTAATGTAATTCACCGCCGTCTGGATCAGGGTCTCGCGTTCCAGAATTGAAGTGACGATACCGGCCATCTCAACAGCCGCTTGTAACTGCTCTGCACGCCCCTGAGAAACTTGAATGAGTTGGCGGTTAGAAAGAACAACAGCCGCCTGATCGGCAATTGTAGAATACAGGCGTGTTTCAGTTTCGCTAGGAGTATAAGTACTGGCAAATTTGATATGTAGCGCGCCGATATGCTGACCACTTACAGCCAATTGAGCCACAATCAAAGAGTGAATCCCTTGTTGAAGATAGAAATCCTTAGCCGGTTGGTCTAACCGGGCATCCGTAGCGACATCTTCACAAATGAGAAGTTCCTGTGAACCCATATAGGATAACGCGGGAACCTCGCTGACCGGGACACGGATGTTAGAACGCAAAGTAGGGAGAGCCGGCTGGCCCGACAAATTATCTGGGGTATTCTGGCGGCTCCAAGAAGCCACCACCTGTACCCAATGATAATCCTTTCCCGCTTGGGGATTCTGATCAAAAAGTAAAATCTCAGCACTGGCCGACAAAGCCTGCGGCAAAGCATGTTTAGCAATCGCCTCCAGGACCTCTTCATATGTGGTTGCCTGGGAAAGAGAGCTAGTTGCAACATAGAGCGTCTGTGATTCATCCAGAGCCGAACGAGTTTGACGGAGCAGGTTTGTACGCTCAATAGCCGAGGCTACCTGGGCTGCAATCTGCTGGAGCACAGAGAATACGCCAGGCCGCGAGAAAACACCAGCGACCTTACTGCCCAGATTCAAGGCCCCCATAACCCGCTGTCCTAACATCAAAGGCAAAATAGCACGGGCAACAATACCATTAGCAACTAACTGTTCATCTTCAAAAAACCGGGGAGCTTCCCGAATATCATCTAAGACCAATGACTCTTTATTCTGTACAGCCCAAACCGGAGCACAATCATCAGGTAATATTTCCGGATTCCAATGGAAATGGCCGGCTGTTTCACCGCTGCTGGTACGCAACAGCCGTAGATTATCGCCCTGGGAACGATAACCAAACAACAACAGCCCATCAACCGGCACAAAGGAACTCAGATGGTTAAGGAATTCATTCTGAGCCTCCACAATATCCTCGGTAGCATTTAGGAAAGCCGCAATATCCTGTAAGAAGTGGGCCTCTTCCTCACGACGGCGGGTTTCTGCCAACGCCTGTTCCGTCTGTGCCGAGAACAAGCGGTTCTCTAAAGCCAGGGCAAGTTGAGTCTGAACCTCCTGAATAATAGAGAGGTCATCCTCTGTCCATTCACGGGATAATTCGGGATCTTCAAAACGGAACATCCCCATCGGCTCACCCCGAATGGAAACGGCGGCCTGTAGCGCAGACCCTTTGCCATTATCACCATGACTCTCTTGAACTAAAACTTGTTCCTCCCAAAGCTCCGGGGGGATATCAAAGGGTTCAGAGGTATCTAATGACGTCACTGTTTCAAGATCATAAGCAAAATTGAATAATGGGGATTCGTCTCTCTCGGCTATCCCTTGGGAGAAATCCTCCCAAGCATCACGCACATATTGGCGTTGCAAACGCTGCAAGTCATCAAATCGCTGCTCCGCTTCAGCATACAGGCGCGCATTCGAAATAGCATTAGCCAACTGGTCTGCCAATGTCTGGAGAACAATAATATCATCCGCACCAAAATAATTAGGCTCGGTAGCCTGTGCCGTCATAGCCCCAATAACCCGGCCACGGCTAATCAGCGGTAACGCAATCTCAGACCGTGACTCAGGTAATAACGGGTTCACAAAGCGCACCTCAGCCTCGTCAACACTCTTGGGCAACTGCGGCTGAGCGTTAGCCACACACGTACCAATCATTGACTCCCCACCGACGAGGAACTTATGGCCCCGTTCTAACATAACGCGCCCGGCCTCACCAGTGCCAGCCCGTAGAATCGCCCATTTTTCAGACGCATCCACCAAGAAGATACCTGCATAATACAGCTTAAACCGTTCCCGGATCAAGTCTACAGTCTGGGGCAAGAGTTCATCCAGATTCAGCAACGAGGAAGCTGCCCGCGCTACATCCGAAGCTGTTTGAAGCTGCAAAGCACGCCGGCGACTTTCCAAGACCAAGGATTGCTGTTCCTGATAAGCACGCCGCCGTGCTACCAAGGCAGACACCGAATCGGCGATATTACGCAGGATAAATTGCTCTTCCTCAGTAAATGTATAGGCCACATCCCAAATAAAGGCCAATATACCCAACCACCGCATACCACTCCGGATAGGTATAATACTGACAGCCGCCATCTGCTGTTCAATTAAGTCCTGGCCCAGAGATTCATTAACCCGCGAATCAGTGCGGATATCCGGGATAAATAGAACCTTGTAAGGCGAATTCAATCCCAGTTGGGCTAAGGGGTCATCGTCTATAGCCAGAGGCGTCTCTAAAACCGGGTCTTCACGCCACAGGGTGCCCGCACGCCAACT
>JAFGKB010000190.1 GCA_016928755.1 Anaerolineae bacterium
ACCAAGGGTGAACACCTGAAGAGTTGGGTGCAGTCCGGTGGCGCAATTGCACCGCATCAGGACTCCAGCTTGGATTGGTACGCCAATGATGTTGACCGTGGTGTTGCGGAAATCATCTTGAACGCCGATAGTGTACGCTTTGATGGCTCTGACTTGATGCCCGGTGAGGTGGGTGCTGGTTCATTCTGGAAGGGTATGACCGACTGGATGAGTGGTGCTGCTGACCTGGATACCGCCCTCGCGGAAATTGACGCGGCTTGGCCTGAATAAAAATCCTCTTCTGTGAGGTGTAGTTAACGTTGTAACTTTTGAGAAGCAGGATAGCCAGGCGGGTTATCCTGCTTCTCCTCACTCTTTGGTCTGTTTTTGCGAGTTGCACTCTTTATATCCGTCTTCGGGTTTTGTTTTTAGGTAAGTTGGTTTTTTTTAATCTGTTTGACTGTAGTGGGTGGAATTAATAAGGAGGACATCAATGGAACAATCTATGAAACCAGATGGGATGGAACCGCGTACTTCCTCGCTATTAGACTGGTTTACAAGCACGATTGGGCGTATCTTGATCTCGCTTTTTGTGCCCTTTGTCACATTTATTGTTTTGTGGCAGGGTTTCCTGTTTTTGAGAGATAGTGAAGCTCCCAAGCTTGTTATAGCGCTTGTAGCAATTGTCTGGGGCGTTGGCGGTGTAGCGATCTTATATGTGGTCTCGAACTGGCTTATTGAACAGCTTCCATCGCAGTGGGTACGTCGTTTACAACCCTTTGTCTTTGTCGGTCCTGCTGTCGCGATCCTGGCCTGGTATTTGGCAATCCCTACAATACGTACTTTTTGGATTAGTTTGTTTAATGCCGATAGTAGCCAGTTTGTAGGAATTCAGAATTACTTAGACATCTTCACGAAACGATTCATGATAGAAGCATTCAGGAATAACCTATTATGGATGGTTATTGGAACCAGTTTCTCTGTAAGTCTCGGTTTGTTGATTGCCGTATTAGCCGACCGTAGTAAATTTGAGTCTATCGGCAAATCGCTTATCTTTTTGCCAATGGCTATCTCCTTTGTAGGTGCCGGCATTATCTGGAACTTCATTTACGAAGTTCGCCAGGCCGGTGACCCGCAGATTGGTTTATTGAATGCTATTTGGGTTGGTCTTGGTGGACAGCCTCAAGCCTGGACCGCTTTGCTTCAGCCGTGGAATAACTTATTCTTGATTCTCATCATGGTTTGGTTGCAGACCGGATATGGAATGGTCTTATTCTCGGCAGCCATCAAAGGAATCCCCGGCGAACTTCTGGAAGCGGCACGGGTTGATGGTGCAAACGAGATCCAGATTTTCTTCAAGATAATGATTCCCTATATTATGGGGACCATTATTACTGTTAGTACGACGATGGTTATTTTTACCTTGAAGATCTTTGATGTTGTTCTGGTGATGACCGGTGGCCAATTCGGTACGGAAGTGATTGCGACACAGTTCTATAGACAGTATTTCTCCAATCGTAATTTTGGTTTGGGTTCGGCCATTGCCGTTGTCCTGTTGATTGCAGTTATCCCGGTTATGGTTTATAACCTGAGACAGTTTAGTAAACAGGAGACGTTCTAATATGGATAAGAAAATAGGTAGTGCAAAAAGACAGAGCCGTATACGTGACTTCATTGTGAATGGTGCATTGTTGTTGATCTGTCTGATCTGGACAATTCCGACACTGGGCCTATTAGTCTCATCTTTCCGGTCCCGTGATGATATTGCTACTTCAGGTTGGTGGACTATCTTCCCTCATCGTGAGTGGGTAATGACTGAAAAAATTGTCCCCCCCCCTGCCGACCAACAAGACCGTGACCAACCGATGACCTTCGCCGGTGTCACAGGCACATTTGAAGAACTGCGTGAAGGTGTTGAACAAGACGGCAAGCGTGTTGTCTGGATCGGCAATAAGCGTCTGGGTACTGTTGAAGTCCAGGAGTATAAATGGATAACTAATGCGAATTTTACACTTGAGAACTACGAAAATGTTTTGAGCGGTAAACGCTATCAGATTGTCCAAGGTGATGGTAGTGTCAAAGAGGAACAGGGTGATGACCTTTCAGGTGCATTCCTGAATAGTTTAACCGTGACTATACCGGCGACTGTGATTCCTATTCTGATTGCTGCTTTTGCTGCTTATGGTTTTGCCTGGATGAAATTCCCCGGCCGCAAAATTCTATTTACGTTGGTTGTCGCGCTTTTAGTAGTTCCTCTACAGATCGCTCTCGTTCCCATTTTGCGCGACTACGTTAAACTTGATCTCAATGGTACTTTCTTGGCTATTTGGTTAGCCCATACGGGTTTTGGGCTGCCCTTGGCAACCTATCTCTTGTATAACTACATCAGTTCCTTACCTAGAGATATCTTGGAATCGGCTTTTATTGATGGGGCTTCACATTTTACTATCTTCCACAGTCTTATTTTACCTCTTTCTGTGCCAGCATTGGCTTCTTTTGCTATTTTCCAGTTCCTCTGGGTGTGGAATGATTATCTTGTAGCGCTGATATTTGTCGGTAGTAAGCCCAATGTACAGGTATTGACTATGCGTCTTGCCGATATGGTTGGATCACGTGGGGCTGACTGGCATCTACTCACTGCCGGTGCTTTTGTATCAATGATATTACCTCTTACTGTGTTCTTCTCCTTACAACGTTACTTTGTGCGTGGTATGATGGCGGGTTCCGTCAAGGGGTAGATTTTTTTTCAAGTAAACCTTCCAGGAAGATTCTTGGCTTCTTGTTGATGGCCGCTTCCTGGAAGGTAATTTTCTAAGTAGTAACATTTTGGGATCGTTAGCGATTTCCCTGGAACGGCTTTATCGTTTTGAATGGCGATGACAGACCTAAATACTGTATTTCCACACACACCCTTTCTCTTATGTATTGGCGAGTCCCTGGTAGACCTGGTCAGTGATGAAACAGGTCGTCCTTTATGTGAAGTTAACCAATTCCACAGATTTTGGGGTGGGTCGGTTACCAACGTCGCTGCCACCACCGGGTTATTAGGCCATCCTGTTATCCTGGTGGCGGCGGTAGGTGCTGACCCCCTGGGAGAATTCATCTTATCCTCTCTGTCACAATGCGGCGTTTTAACAGACCGTATACAGGTCATACCGCAAATGCATACCAGTATTGTGATGATTGCTCATGGGCCAACCGGCAACGAGTTCTTGCCCTTTCACCAAGCCCATACGCAGGTTCCTCTTAAATGCTTGTCCGTCTCATTGATCCAGGCTGCCTGGATTCTCCACACCTCGGCATTCTCATTGATGCATGAGCCTCTGTGTAGCACGGTGCTATGGGCTTTGACCGTTGCTGCTAAAGCCGGCGTTATGACATCAATGGATGTCAACTACCATACCCATATGTGGAAAGACCCGGATAAGGGGCGGGCTGTAGTACGGCTGGCTTTACATTTGGTGGATATAGTGAAAGTCTCTGAGGAAGATGCTGCGCAATTCCTGGGACAGCAGTTCTCTCCGGAGGAAGTCATCGGGCGTTACCATGCCCTAGGCTCTAAGACCGTAATCTACACTGCCGGCGCGCGAGGTGTCTGGGCTTCTGATAACAGGAGAATTTTCCATATCCCGGCATCCAGTGTGACGGCGGTGGTGAATGATGTGGGGGCTGGTGATGCCTTTTGGGCCGGTTTTCTCAGCGGTATGTTAGATGCCGAGGATGTCCATACGGCTGTTCAACGGGGTATCGCCTTAGCTGCCCGTAAAATTTCGCAATATGGGCCACTGGCTCAGCCTCTGGAGCGTTACGATTTGTGATGCATTATAAAAGATCACTGCTTAAGGAGTTTGATGATATGCCTAAAGATTGGTATAAAGATGCTATTTTCTATGAGGTTTTTGTCCGTGCTTTTTATGATAGCAATGGTGATGGCATTGGGGATTTAAAAGGTCTTACTGCGAAGTTGGATTACCTCAAGTGGCTGGGTATTGATGCTGTTTGGATGTTGCCGATTTTTCCTTCTCCACTGCGGGATGATGGGTATGATGTCAGCGATTTCTTCAATATCCACCCGGATTATGGCGTTTTAGATGATTTGCGCACTTTAATGACCGAGGCTCATAAACGCGATATGCGGGTTATAGTGGAATTAGTACCTAACCATACTTCTGATCAGTGTGAATGGTTCCGGGCATCCCGTGATCCGCAACATCCAGATCACGCGATTTATCGTGATTGGTATGTCTGGAGTGATACCGACCAGGCTTATAAAGATGCCCGCATTATCTTTGTTGATTACGAACCATCCAACTGGACTTATGATGAAGTGCGCGGCGCTTACTACTGGCATCGCTTCTTTGATCATCAGCCGGATTTAAACTATGATAACCCGGCGGTCCAACGTGCGATGATGCGCGTCGTGCAATTCTGGATTGACCAGGGCGCAGATGGCATTCGTGTAGATGCCCCCCCCTATCTCTATGAGCGGGAAGGGACAAGTTGTGAAAATCTCCCTGAAACTCACGCCTATCTTAAACGCTTGCGGGCATTTGTAGAGGCATATGCCCCATCGACTATGCTGCTCTCTGAGGCCAATCAATGGCCGGAGGATGTGCGTCCCTACTTTGGTGCTGGCGATGAAATGCATATGAACTTCCATTTCCCGCTGATGCCCCGTATTTATATGGCGCTGGCCCGTGCGGACCGTTCACCCATTGAGGAAATTATGGAACGCACTCCCGAACTGCCTGGAAATTGCCAGTGGGCGACGTTCCTGCGTTGCCATGACGAACTCACATTGGAGATGGTCACCCCCGAAGAACGTGAATTTATGTGGAATTTCTACGCGCCAGAGTCCCGGATGCGTCTTAACCTGGGGATCCGCCGGCGTCTAGCTCCCCTATTGAAGAATGACCGCCAGCGTATTGAGGTCGCTAATTCTACCCTATTGACGCTTATCGGCTCTCCCGTTATCTATTATGGTGATGAAATTGGGATGGGGGATAACATCCAGCTTGAGGACCGTGATGGCGTCCGCACCCCTATGCAGTGGGACGCGGGGCCTAACGCCGGCTTCTCAACGGCGGCAGCGGATAAACTTTATGCTCCTTTGGTTGACGACCCTGTTTTCGGTTACCAAGAGGTCAATGTCGCGGCTCAAAAGGATGCTCCGGCGTCCTTGTTAGTTTGCATGCGTAACCTGTTGCACTTACGTAAGGAATATCCGGCATTTGGTCGTGGGGCCTTACAGTTTCTTCCTGTGAAACAACCCGCGGTGGTCGCATATTTGCGTTATACAGAGGCTGAGGTTATCCTTGTCGTGAATAACCTTTCCGAGGCATCCCAAACGGTTAGTTTAGACCTTACTGCCTACGCCGGCTGTTGCCCGGTAGACCTTTTGCAGCATAGGGAATTTGCGCCTATTGAAAAAACGCCCTACGTACTTGAACTTGGTCGTTACGGATACTATTGGTTGAAATTGGTATAACGCCACCAACCCCGAAATGGTGCAATGCGCTTTCTTAAGTGCGTTGCACCTACGTGTAGCTCTCCTATTTCACGCCTACTAAGAAACTCTCGATTGCACATGACCAAC
>JAFGKB010000191.1 GCA_016928755.1 Anaerolineae bacterium
CGTTATGTCTTTAAAGGTCGTGATGCACTCAAATTCAGCGTGCTCTTTGTGCGCATGTTTCCCGGTGTCGCTATTGCTATGCCGATGGTGATCATCTTGGCCAATATGGGACTCTATGATAAACCGTTAGGCTTATCGTTAGTCTACTCTGTGGGTTCAATCGCGTTAACGGTGTGGATTACAGCCAGCATCTTTATGGGAATTCCTGTGGAGTTAGAAGAGGCTGCACAAGTTTTCGGTACAACCCGCATTGGAGCTTTTTTGCGTGTGACGTTACCTCTATCCCTGCCCGGTCTAGCGGCGTGCGCTATGTATGCCTTCCTGGGTGCCTGGAATGAGACGGTCTCGGCGATTGTCTTAACCCAGTTCCATCCTACATTCTCGGTTGTCGTTTACCAGACTCTGGTAGGCGCTACGGGCCAGGTACACCTGGCCGCTGCCGGTGGCATGGCAATGGGGTTACCCTCTGTTATCTTCACATTCTTTATCCGCAAATACATCAACCAGATGTGGGGCGGAGTTACAGTCTAAGGTAATACAACCCGAAGGGGAGTAAAAAAATATGGCAACTTTACAACTAAAAAATCTGACCAAACGTTTTGGTAAGGACATTCTGGCCGTTAATAACGTGAACCTGGAAGTTAAAGATAGTGAGTATCTTGTGCTTTTAGGGCCTTCCGGGTGTGGGAAAACCACTACTATGCGTATGGTAGCCGGTCTGGAGGAAGCGACCGCCGGGCAGGTTATTCTCGATGGCAAAGATATTACCGACCTGCCGCCGCGTAAACGTGATGTGAGTATGGTCTTCCAGAATTATGCAGTCTGGCCCCATATGACCGTTTATGACAATATCGCCTTCGCACTTAAGCTCAAAGGTTTGTCTAAATCAGAGATTGACGAAATAGTGAAAGATGTGGCCGGGCTTACAAAAATCGGGGACTATCTAATGCGTTATCCCGCGCAACTTTCTGGTGGACAACAACAACGCGTCGCTGTGGCCCGGGCGATTGCCGTCAAACCCAAGTTATTCTTAATGGATGAGCCACTTTCTAACTTGGATGCCAAATTGCGTGTCTCAACGCGAACTGAACTGAAAGCCATCCATAATAAGACCGGGGCTACAACCGTCTTTGTTACCCATGACCAAGCTGAAGCTATGAGTATGGCCGACCGGATCGTGATTATGAAGGATGGCGAGATTATGCAGATTGGCACGCCAGAACAGGTTTATAGTGAGAGTGCCAATCTGTTTGTCGCTGATTTTATCGGTACTCCGCCCACCAACTTTATAGATGTGGAGATGGTGTCTGAGAATGATTCCCATTATCTGGTAAATTCCTATCTCCGTTTTGCTCTTAGTGGGGCTGAGGAACAACGCTTGGTCAGTTATGGTAAAGAGAAGTTGGTTGTCGGCATTCGTCCTGAGAATTTCTTGTTAACTGATGAATCCCAGGCGATCCTCTCTGCCAACTGCCTGGTTTCTGAACCGCAAGGCTCACACCAGATTGTGGCCGTAGAGCTAGGTAATAAAATTGTGAAGGTTGTTTCACCACCAAAGCCTAAAATTTCTACTGGCGATAAGGTATATCTAAATGTAAAGCCAAATACTACCGGTTTCTTTGATCCTGATACCACCTTGAGGATTGAATAAAAATATAAAATAGCGGGGTGCTATAAAAAATGATGATCTCTCATAAAATTCGGTTAACGTCCCAGAAAATAGCTCAGCGTATCGAGATTCTTGAATCATTGGTTTACCGGCAGCAACACCCTTTAGCGCTCTTTCATTACCATAAATTACCAGGTTCCCAAAGCTTCCAGGAGTCTGAATCTCAATGTCAAGGTAAAGAAGGCGCAGTTATCAATTGGCATAGCTACTGGGGAGAATATCGAGCAAATTTTATCCTCCGTACGCATTTTCAAGTTCCTGAATCTTGGGTAGGTCACCAACCCATTGCCCTCTATTTGCCTTTGGGTGATGCTGGTGAGTTCAGCCATCCTGAAGCTTTAGCCTATATTGATGGCCGGCCTTGGGCCACCTGCGACCGCCATCACCAAGAGATCTTATTGCCCCCGGTCTATTGCGATGGCAAGCCCCGCGAGTTGGTACTTCACGGGTGGGTGGGTAATTTGTGCAATGAGCCGGCTGCTAAACTCTTTATGCGGGAATGCACCCTGGTCCTTATTGACCAACCCACGCGGGACCTCTTAGCGTTGGCTCGGGTTGCTTTAGGGGTTGCCGGTTATCTTGAATCTGAGTCACCGGCTAAAGCCCATCTCTACAATGCCCTAGATACGGCTTTTATGTGTCTTGACCTGCGTGAGCCTTTCGGAGCGGCTTTTTATGCCAGTATCTCCCAGGCTTACGCTACATTAGAATCTGGTATTGCCCGGTGTGGTCCGGCCTTGGACGTGGATATTACCGCCGTAGGCCATGCGCATATTGATGTCGCGTGGTTGTGGACACTAGCTCAAACCCGGCGCAAATCTGAGCGAACCTTCTATAACGTTATCCGTTTAATGGAACAGTTCCCTGAGTTCCGCTTTGTGCAGAGTCAACCGCAGCTTTATGCGTTTGTGCAGCAGGCATGCCCGGCCCTCTTTGAGCAGATTAAGCAGCGCGTCAACGAGGGTCGCTGGGAGCCTATCGGCGGGATGTGGGTAGAGGCAGATTGTAACCTTTCCGGTCCTGAATCTCTGGTCCGCCAGTTCTTATTGGGGCGCAGTTTCTTCCGGGATAACTTCGGGAAAGATGCAGAAAGTCCGGTTCTGTGGTTGCCCGATGTCTTTGGCTATGCCTGGAATCTTCCGCAATTGATAAAAGAAGCCGGTTTAGATTATTTCTTTACGATTAAGATCGGTTGGAACGAGTATAACCGGTTGCCCTATGATTCCTTTTGGTGGCAGGGATTAGATGGGACGCGAGTCCTGACCCATTTCAGTACGACACCACAGGTGAGTAGTGCCTTTACCGAGGCCACCAGTATTTTTACCAGTACCTATAACGCAGATGCGTCCCCAGAGCAAACTCTCGGCACCTGGCGCAATTTCCAACAGCAGGACGCCGGGAAAACCGGGGTAACACCTCCCTTGCTTATGGCCTTTGGATATGGCGATGGCGGCGGTGGCCCTACGCGGGAGATGTTGGAAAATATTCATATTATGCAAGATTTCCCGGCCACACCCCATATACATTGCGGGACGGTGAAGGACTTCTTTGCACGGTTGGAGTCTACGGTGGGGGAGCGACTTCCTGTCTGGGATGGGGAACTTTACCTGGAGAACCATCGTGGAACCTACACGACCCAAAGCCGCAATAAGCGGGCTAACCGGCTGAGTGAATTCTTGTTACACGATGCCGAATTCTTAGCGTCCTATGCGTCGCTCTGTGATGTTAACTACGTTTACCCGGCCGCTGAATTACAACGTGCCTGGGAATTGGTCTGTTTAAATCAATTCCACGACATTATTCCCGGCAGCAGTATCGGCGAGGTTTACGCAGAATCCTTGGCACAGTACGAGGAAGTTCGCCATATAGCCGGGGCTATTTGCGAGGTGGCATTAAGGGTGCTGGCGGCCCAACAAGCGGGCGAAATTCTGGTGGTTAATCCTACCTCCTTTATGCGTGATGATTTGGCTTTCTGGGCCGGAGCACAGCGGGAAGGATCCCTCCGGCGTCTTGATAATGACCGCCAGGTAGTTGTTCAACCGGTTCCTGGTGGCTGGCTACTGGATATAGGTGCAGTCGCACCTTATAGCCTCTTGGCACTTAGTCGCAGTCCGGCAGCCTCGGAGGTCGCGCCAGTTCCTGACTTTGGATTGCAAGTGGCCCCTGACTTGTTAGAAAATAAGTATCTGCGTGTGGAGTTAAACGCCGAGGGGGATATTATACGTATCTATGATAAAGTTAACCGGCGTGAAGTGCTGCCTCCCCAGGCTATAGCGAACCAATTTCAGGCCTTTGAAGACCGCCCATTATATGGTGATGCCTGGAATATTGAGCTTTTCTATGAGGATAAGCGGTGGTTGGCCGAACCGGCTACTTCTATTGAGGTCGTCGAGGGTGGCCCGTTACGGGTTGCTGTGGAGATACACCGCCGTATCCTGAATAGCGATTATGTCCAACGGATTATGTTAAGTTATAATAGCCCGCGCCTTGATTTTGATACAACAATTGATTGGCATGAACGTCATATCCTGCTCAAGGTTGCTTTTCCTGTGGCTATATTATCGCCGGTGGCAACCTATGAAATTCAGTGGGGCAATGTGCAACGTCCCACCCACCGTAATACCAGTTGGGACTGGGCGCGTTTTGAAACTTGCGCGCAGAAGTGGGTAGATTTAAGTGAAGGTGGCTATGGTGTCAGTTTACTTAACGATGGTAAATATGGCCACGATATTTACCAAAACGTAATGCGCCTTAGCTTATTGCGGGGCACTACCAGTCCTGACCCAGAGGCCGACCAGGGGGAGCATACGTTTACCTACAGCCTGTACCCGCATAACGCAGGTTGGGACGCCCGTACTGTTGCGGCGGCATACGCCCTAAACGACCCCCTGCGGGTATTCTCCGTGTGCTCAGATATAACTCGTGAAGCTAAGTTCTCTCGTACTGGGCAGAGTCTTGTATCTGTGGACCGTCCCAATGTTGTGATTGAGACCCTGAAACGCGCGGAGGATGGTCAGGGCTTAATTATGCGTCTGTACGAGAATCAGCGGCAGCGCGGCCCGGCTTTAATAAAAACCGGCTTCCCCTTAAAGGAGGTTTGGCGCGTCAACTTAATGGAGGAAAATCAAGAGCCCCTGGATTGTGAGTCTGGCGCGGTCATGCTTGATTTAGGCCCTTATCAAATAGTCTCACTCCGGTTAATCCCGGCAGACTAACGCCCTGGTAACTCCTCTGAAAAAAAGAGTACTAGTTAAATAAAGTCTAGGGCATTTAAGTTAAGGGCAGCGACACCGATAAGTGTTGCGCTTGGTTGGCGCTGTGATAGATCAAGAGCCATCCGGTGGGCGTTTTAACCCCAAATTTATTTAACGGAGAGATAAAATGAAGAGAAATATCGGGATATTTCATTACAAAGTCGGGGGAACAGATGGCGTCTCCCTGGAAATTGATAAGTGGAAAAGTGTATTAGAGGAACTGGGCCATACAGTTCATCTGTGTGCCGGGGACTTAGGGACAGTTGATGGAACTTTAATAGAGGAAATGTATCACCATCGCGAAGATGCCGAACGGTTGACCTATAATACATTTACTGAGTTGCGTGATTATAACAGTGAAAGTGCGTACCGGACTGAGTTTATGGATTTGGCAGATGTCCTGGAATGCAAAATACGTGCATTCGTAGAAGACAAACATATTGACTTTATCATCCCACAGAATGTATGGTCGGTGGCGGTTAACCCACCCGTTTCCGTTGCCTTAACCCGCGTGATGCGCGATTTACAGTTACCGGCACTGGCCCATAACCACGATTTTTACTGGGAGCGCACCGACGGTGTCGCTCTGACATGTGCCACGGCTATCGAGTTTGCCCAGAAATATCTACCACCGCGTGATTTATTGGCGCAACACGTGGTTATCAACAGCCTTGCTCAACAGCAACTTGCAGAACGTAAGGGAATTGCTTCAACCGTAGTCCCCAACGTTTTCGATTTCAGCATGCCCGACTGGCAACTTGATGATTACAACCAAGATTTCCGTGCTCAAATTGGTCTTAAAGAAAACGATATTATAATTCTTCAGGCTACCCGCATCGTTCAGCGTAAGGGGATCGAATTAGCTCTTGATTTTGTTAAGGCCCTAAATGCACCGCAGCGTCGCGCTCAACTCCAAGCCCGGGGGTTGTATAATGGCCGAACGTTTGATGCAGACAGTCGTATTGTATTGGTCTTTGCCGGTTATGCCCAGGATGACCTAAGTGGCTACACCCAGAAACTTAAGCAGAAAGTAACACAGGATGGCATTGATGCCTTATTTATTGAGGATTGCGTAGCCGGACGGCGACAAATGCGCGCGGGGCAAAAGGTCTATTCCTTATGGGATACCTATGTCATTGCCGATTTTGTCACATATCCGAGTCTCTGGGAAGGGTGGGGGAACCAATTCCTGGAAGCCCTACGGGCGCGATTGCCCATTATGCTGTTTGAATACCCGGTGTATAAGGCCGATATCAAAGATAAAGGTTTTCGTGTCGTCTCGTTGGGTTCGGAAATTACCGGCTATGACCCGCAAGGTTTGGCACAGGTTTCGCAACCGGTCATTGAATCCGCTGCTGATGAGGCGGTTACATTACTTACGGATGCTGAGTTACGGCGTGAGGTGGTGGAGCACAACTTCGCGGTTGCTCAGCAATACTATTCATTAAGTGCCCTGCGGCGTTATTTAACACCCTTGGTGGCCTAAATTTAAGCTGGAAGAGGTACAACACCTTATCAAAGGAGAGGTAGGTTGTGATTTTATATGTGTGAAACAGCTCAAGCGCGTATAGTGGAACAGCTAAAATTTCTTTATGGAGAATCTACAGCCTTACAGATTTGGCCTGAACTACAAGGTCGTCTAGCGGCATTCACGGCACGTAATCCGCAGCTTCTGCAAGGTGTGCCCGACCCGGCTAATCGTCTTACCGAACGTGATGTCGTCTTGATTACCTATGGTGACCAGGTTCGTGAGCCGGGAAAGCCACCTTTACAATCGTTATTTGAAGTGTTGGGCAGTACGGTGTCCAATGTCATAACAACTGTCCATATCTTGCCATTCTTTCCGTATTCGTCCGATGATGGCTTCTCAGTTATCGACTATCTTGCCGTCAATCCTGAACTTGGAAGTTGGGAGCATATCCGCAATTTTCGGCAGGGCTTCAAATTGATGTTCGATTGTGTGATTAACCACATTTCATCCCAAAGCGCTTGGTTCAAAGCCTTTTTAGCCGGTGACCCAGATTTTGAGAATGCCTTTATTGTTGTCCCACCGGATACTGACTTGTCAGACGTTGTGCGTCCCCGTGCTCTACCCTTGCTCACACCTGTAGAGACTACGTCGGGTGAGAAGTTGGTGTGGACAACTTTTAGCGCGGACCAGATCGACCTGAACTTCGCCGATCCCTCTTTATTACTCCGGTTCATTGATGTTTTACTGCGTTATATTGAAGAGGGCGCAGTCATTATCCGTTTGGATGCCATTGCCTATTTATGGAAGCGGACGGGTACTTCGTGTATTCATTTGGCCGAAACTCACCATGTCGTCAAGCTCTTCCGTGCCATTTTAGATAGGGTTGCACCGGCTGTTATGTTGATTACGGAGACCAATGTCCCCCATCAAGAGAATATTTCCTATTTTGGAAGTGGTACAGATGAGGCCCAGATGGTCTACCAGTTCTCACTCCCGCCGTTGGTATTCCATGCCATTGTAAGCGGTAACGCTACTTATCTGAGCCGTTGGGCGGCGGATTTAGATGTGCCTACCGCGCAGACAACCTTCTATAATTTCCTGGCCTCCCATGATGGCATTGGCGTACGTCCTGTTGAAGGTATCTTGCCGCCAGCCGAAGTGGAACGGCTGATTGAGCAAACAACAGCGCATAAGGGCCATATCTCATATAAAACCAACTCTGACGGTTCTAAAAGTGCCTATGAGCTTAACATCTCATATTTTAACGCCCTTGTGTTCCCTGATAGCAGCAGTAGCCTTATTGAGGAACAGGTAAACCGTTTCATGGTCTCCCAGGCCATTATGCTGAGCTTGAAAGGCGTTCCGGCTATTTATATTCACAGTCTCTTTGGCTCTCAAAACTACTATGCCGGGGTGACCCAAACCGGTCGTTATCGTTCCATCAACCGGGAGAAGTTTGACCGGGCTGCATTGGAAGCAGAACTGGCCGATCCTAACTCACTGCGTGCCCGCATTTTCAGTGCCTATTATCATCTCTTGGCAGAACGCCGCCAACATCTGGCTTTCCACCCTAATAGTCCCCAAGAGATTCTCGATCTTCATCCGGCACTCTTCATTGTGAAACGGGTCTCCCTGGACGGAAAAGAGACTATTATCTGTGTGCACAATGTATCGGATGCGTCTCAAGCGGTTCGACTTGGTGCCTTGCCGGCAAACGCAGCGGTTATGCATGATGTGTTGGCTAAGATCTCTTACCCGGTCAGCGAGGGACAACTTACCCTTGAAGTTCAACCCTACCAGGTTCTATGGCTTATAGCCGAGTAACAGCCGCAAGACACGGTTCTGTGCCGCAAGAAAGTCTCGACTGCATATGGGCTAACAAACCCGTCATCCTGAGCGAAGCGAAGGATCTATCCCACAGAGCTACGCAGAGGAGGCACAGAGTTACACTGAGATTTTTCTTGAGTTATTAACACCGTTTCGATTGCATACAACACAACAAACTCGTCATCCTGAGTAACGACCATAAGAGAAATGGTTCAGCTCAGAAAGAAAGTCGAGATATTTCGCCATCCGTCATGCCGAGCGCAGCCGAGGCATCTAGACCTTGCGGCAG
>JAFGKB010000192.1 GCA_016928755.1 Anaerolineae bacterium
AACTATAAGAAACGTATTATAATAAAAAGCAGTTGTCAATCAACCGCATCAGAATTTATCTGGAGGATTTTATGGAAATTGTGACTTACATCATCTCTGCGATTGTCGGTTTCTTTGGGATCATGTTTGTTGTCGGTGCACAGGGCAGTATCATACGGGTCATCGTCGGAATTGTCCTTTTAGCGGCGGCCGGTGTCCTGATTTACCTTACCCGTGTGCGCCCCAAACATGAAGAACACACGATAATCCAGAAAATTGATCTGAGTGGTGATGTTAATCTGGAACAACTCAAATGCCGCTCCTGTAATGGCGCACTCAGCAATAATGATTTAGAAGTTAAGGCCGGGGCTATCTTTGTACACTGCCCTTACTGCGGCACCAGCTACCAGATTGAAGAAGCACCCAAATGGTAGGTGTATTTCAGAGTCTATGACACACAATCGCTGGTGGAATTCCCTGTTCCAGGAAGCGCAAGCACTGTTAACAGTCTTTAATCCACCCCAACCACCACAGCCAGGACTATATACCTACCCGGTAGCCTTACCGGGTGGGCAACGGCGTATACATTTGCGCGTCGAACAAGATGGACGGGGATTGCTCTTTATTGATGTTACTGATGTTATCCACCTAAACACCACCGCCACAGAAATGACTAAGCTGGCCCTGGATAACGTTCCCCAACAGCAAGCAGAAACACACTTGCTCCGTCGTTATGACAATGTGAGCCGGGAGGAGATTGCAGCGGCACTAGAACAGATTTATGAAATGGTGCAGCGTCTTCAATCCAACACAGAGGGATGTCCTACCTGTGCTATCGCAAATGACCTAATCTTCAAACCTATCTTTAGCACGCCGGTGAATGCACCTTACAAAGCCGATTTAGCTCTGACTTATGCTTGTAATAACGCTTGTCCACACTGCTATAATGAACCGGAACGCTTCGAGATGCAACCACTCCCCAAAGAACAATGGTTCCAAGTACTCGATAAACTAGTGACTATCGGGGTCCCCCATATTATCCTTACCGGCGGAGAGCCGACATTATACCCGGATTTAGCCGCCCTAATCAATTATGGGGATCAGCAAGGACTGATTTTAGGGATGAACAGTAACGGTAGGGCCTTATCTCATCGGCCCTTAATGCAAGAAATCGCGGATGCCGGCCTTAACCATCTACAGGTAACACTGGAGTCTAACCGGGCGGAAGTCCATAATGTGATGGTAGGCGCACAGGCATTTGACCAAACAGTCCAGGGTATTAAAAACGCGCTGGCCTGTGGCGTACATACAATTACCAATACCACAATTACCCGACAAAACAGCGACCAGCTATTAGAAACGGTGGAATTCTTGCATGACTTAGGATTAAGCACCTTTGCTATGAATGGCATGATTTACGCCGGGGGCGGCGTGAATGATTCTGATGCAATCCCGGCAGAGGAAATGGCGGTTTTGCTGGCAGGGGTACGGGACAAAGCGCAGGCATTAAATATGCGCTTTCTCTGGTATACAGTCACCGACTACTGCCGGTTCTCACCGGTGGCTTTGGGACTGGACCCTAAACGCTGTAATGCAGCAGAATACTCCATCTGCATTGAGCCGAACGGCGCTGTGTTACCCTGCCAATCTTATTATGTTTCGGCAGGTAATATTCTTACCGATCCGTGGGAGCAAATCTGGAACAGCGAGCTGTTTCTCAGTTTCCGCAACCGGGAGGATGATCCATTGGCGGCAGGATTGCCGGAGAAGTGCTGGGATTGTCCAGATTTACCCATGTGTGGTGGGGGATGCAGGTTAGAGCACGAAGCTCAAGCGGGAGTACGGGCTGCGGAACGTGGGTGTGCACGGGCGCGGGTTACCTTGCGCTCAAGCGGGAGAACACAATGAAGTTTCTCGAAGTCGATAGGGCCAATTGGATAACCGGGCCGGGATACCGGAAGCATATCCTGCTGACCGATGCGGACCTAGACGCTGACGGCACACGGGTTCAGATTGTCATTATCAAGGCAAAGGATACAATAGGGAAACATTACCACAATGTCACCAGGGAATTCTACTATGTCATGAGCGGTGAATGTAGGCTGACCCTAAACGACAAACAGTACCATCTTACTCCCGGCAAGATGTTAATGGTTGAACCGGGAGACATTCACAGCTTTCAAAACGACAGTACAGCAGATTTCGAGTTATTAGTTTTCAAGACCAACGTACAAAAAGACGATACTTATTGGCTGGAAAATACGTAATATACATAAGGCGAACAGGAGGGGAAACTTATGACAAAAGATAATTGGCTTACACGACTCTTCTCTATTAAACGGCCAGAGGCTCCCAAACCCATTGAACCAGGACTGTACCACGCAGTGCGGGAAGCGGAAGGAATGTACAGCCGTTTCCATCTGCGTGTAGAAACCGATGGCAGCGGGCTGTTAATAGCTAATGCGGCAACGGCAGCCCGGCTAACCCCTAGCGGTGTAGTGATCACCAAGGGTTTACTGGATGGCAAAGCCAAAGATGCTATCCTGGAAACGCTTCAAACGTACTTCCAAGGCGCACCGGAATCGAGAATGCGCCAAGATATCGAAAAAATGCAGTCACTTATCAATCAATTGGTGACCCCCAGTGATACTTACCCAATGTTTAACCTGGATGATGCTGCCCTCACACCCTACACGGCCCAGTTAATTGCGCCCCTGGAAGCCGCGCTGCCCCTGGCAGAGACGGAGAAGCTATTGCCAATCCTGGACCGTCTGTGGGAAGTAGGAATACCCAATATTACCTTATTTGCGCCACCCAACCTTGACGCGGAACAACTGATCCGTGCGGTAGAACACGCGGAAGACCTGGGAATGATTGCCGGAGTGCGGGCACGCGCCACAGATTTACAAGCCGGTGACCTCCTGCCCCGCCTGGCCCAGGCAGGGGTTGATCATGTAACCTTCCTATATGCTTCTACAGAAGAGGCTGTCCATGACGCTCTGTGCGGCCCCGGCGACTACGCGGCAGCACACAAGGTAATTAACTGGCTCGAAGAGAATCAGGTTTGCGCTATAGCAGAGGTTCCTCTGGTACAAACTACTCTGAACACCTTAGAAGACACGGTTACAGAGATCATAGATTTAGGAGCCGACAATCTCTCATTTGTAGCCTATGCTACTAACGAGTCCCCCGCGCTGACAACTGACGACGGCGCATTGCTGGCCGATGCTATGCCTCAAGTTGGGACTATGGTCGAAGAAGCTGCCCACGCAGCACAAGGACGTTTTATCTGGGAACCGCCGGTACAGCGCAACCCACAATTACCCCTCCCGGAGCAAGTACAATGTGGGCCACGCAGTGCCGGTGATGTAGCGATACGGGTAGAACCAGACGGTACCGTTATCCCTCCACGCGGGCCATATCAGAGTGCAGGTAACCTGCTACAGGACTCCTGGGAAAGCATTTGGGAAAATGAAGCCTTTCGCATCTACCGTGAACGAGTTGAGGCCCCCACCCATTGTGATATTTGTCCGGGGTTGACCATCTGTGCCGCTGATTGTCCCCGTGAACCCAAGGGTTGGGCACAATATAGTAAGAATTAGGAGGTGTCAAACAATGAAATCCACTAAGAAAAACCTGCGCACTTTGTCTCTATTGGCTTTATTTATCCTCTTTACCGGATTGGTAAGCCCGGTAGGTGCGCAAAGCTATTCGTTCGCCGTGCCTGAATTGAAGATGCAAATCTATGTCCAGCCTGACAGCTCGGTGGAGATTGTCTACGATATTACTTTTGAGAACTATGGGAGCGAGATTGATATTGTAGACATCGGTATGCCCCATGATGATTATAATATTTTATATATGCAGGCTTCTATTAATGGCAGAACCCTTACCGGCATTTACGACTCAGAGTATGTCCATCCCGGCGTCGAAGTGCACCTGGAAGACCAGGCTATTCAGAACGGAGACACCGGGACTCTGCATTTTGAGTTCACAATGCCCAATATGGTCTACCAGGATACCACCAACAAGGAAAATGCCTCGCTACAGATTACGCCGACATGGTTCGATGGCGATTTAGTAAGAGGGAAAAGCCACATCCAAATTGCCATTCATATGCCACCAGGGGTACAACCAGAAGAAGTACTTTACCAAAAAGAACCCTTTACCTCGAAAGTACTCTACGAGGATCGGGTGGTTGCCCTATGGGATTTTCCGGGCACCGAAGCTACGAGAGAGCATATAGTCGGCATCTCATTTCCTCAACGGGGTATGACTAACGTTATCAAGATGAACGCCTTCCAACTGGCTACCAAGTGGTTAAAAGATAATCCTGGTGTGCGCTTTATACTTACGGGCCTGGTATTTGTATTAGTCTCTATACTCTTCTTCCGTTTCACCGGTGGTACAGGCATTACATTGTACGTCATCATCTTCGTGGTTATGCTGGCCCTGTTTGCTGCCGTCCCACTGCTAGTGCTATTCTCCCTACCTTTTGCTATAGTTTTCTTATTCTTAAATGAACGGGGATTGAAAAAACGGAAGAAGACCTACTTACCCCCTATTGCCGAAGTCGAGGGCGGGGGTATTAAACGGGGGCTAACGGCACCAGAAGCATCTGTATTATTGGAGATGCCCTTAAATAAAATCCTCACCCTGGTTATTTTTGGCTTACTGGAAAAGAACATCCTGGAACCTGTCCAGGAGTCGCCCCTCAAGGTCAAGGTCAAAGAATCGTACTACGCCTATGACCGGCCAGGGGTAAAGGGAGTCAAAGAACGCCGGCAGTTTAGGACGAAAGCCGCCCAGGACAACGGAACCGTACTCCATCATTACGAACACGGATTCCTGGACATCCTGGAGCGCAGTTCTGAGAAAGCAGTACAAGACATTGACTTCACCAAGCCAATGGAAGCACTCATCAAGGCTACAGCCGGCAAGATGAAGGGCTTTGACCTCTCTGATACTCAAGACTACTATCGCCGTATTATCGACCAAGCGTGGAAGAAGGCCAGCGCCATAGAGGAAATCCCAGAACGTGAAGAAGTTCTTGATCGCTATTTACCCTGGGTCATGATGAACGACGACTACCCCACAGTAATGACCTGGGGCGGCCATCACTACTGGCCGTCTTGGGTACGCCGGTCTCATTGGTATACCCCCAGTCCGGTCGGTGGCGGCATTGGCAAAGGGGGTAAATCCAGCGGGCGTACCTCATCAGGCGGCAAAACCAGCTTTGGCGATGTCTCGGCCTCATTTGCCGGTTGGGCAGAAAACACAATGGGCACGATGGCCGCCGCGATCCTCCCTGGTTCTATGAATATACCTACAACCAAAGGCGGCATAGTAGACCTGAGCGGGATAGACAGAGTTACCGGCGATGTCTTCGAGGCACTATCAGAAGCATCAAGTAGCGGTAGCGGGGGCGGCGGAGGTGGTAGCAGTTGTGCCTGCGCCTGTGCCGGCTGTGCTTGTGCTTGTGCCTGTGCCGGTGGTGGGCGGTAGGGCGGTAAATGTTTTAAATGCAACAAGCAGACCTCCCGGCCCCGTCACTACTAAACCAACAGGCGGAATGGCTGGCACCGGCACGCGCACAACTACTACGGCGGATTGGGATAGCCCACCGGCGTAAGGTGCTTGATCTGGGAGCCGGCTATGGGACGGTCACGTCAGAATTGGTGAGACGGGCAAAAGGCCCGGTCATCGCCTTCGATCATAATGTAGCCGCGCT